>NZ_LJOQ01000106.1:0-70722 GCF_001672255.1 Anabaena sp. AL09 | reverse complement strand
AAATCATTGTCAATAAGTAGACGTTAATGCGAATTTTTGGGTCATTATTGAGATTAAATAGTCCTTATTGATAAGATGCGTTTCCCCTGCTACAAGGGGTAAATTTATAATCCATTAATGGTATCTCCAGAATTAAAAAATAAGCTTGATAAACTTTTAGCTGTAAGTTGAATTGAAACTCAATATTCTCTTGTGTGCCTCTGCGTGCAAAAAAAGCCACATCCTTGCGGAACATTGAAATCTTTTTCTTTCACTCTTTCAGCAGTTACAGTACCGTTTATAAAAAATAATTATCGTTACTAAAAACATACATACTATGTTAATATATAAATTGTTTGTTGATATTAATAGCTAAAAATGTCTACCACTATTAAATTTATTGATTTATTTGCAGGGATTGGGGGAATGAGATTAGGCTTAGAAAAAGCCTGTAAATCTTTAGGAATTCACAGCGAATGTGTTTTAACTTCCGAAATTAAATCTACAGCAATTAAAGTTTATCAACAAAATTTTAATGAAGATAAAATCTGGGGTGATATCACGGAAATATCAAGTCAACAAATACCTGATTTTGATGTTTTATTAGCTGGGTTTCCCTGTCAACCTTTTAGTAGTGCAGGAACAAGACAAGGATTTTTAGATACTAGAGGAACTTTATTTTTTGAAATTGAACGTATTTTAAAAGATAAATCACCTTTTGGATTTTTATTAGAAAATGTTGAAGGTTTAGTTCAACATGATGACGGTAGAACATTAACAACTATTATAAATAAATTAGAACAATTAGGTTATCAAGTTAAATGTGATGTTTTGAATGCTAGAGATTTTGGTGTTCCTCAAGATAGAAAAAGAGTTTATATAACTGGAACAAAGATAAATCCTATTTCTTTAAATTTTCCTAGAAATAATAAATCTGTATTATTAAATATTTTAGAAACAGGTTGTCCGACTTTACAAACAAATTTTGTTAAGAAATTATTAGCACAATATTCTCTTGATGAACTTTATGGTAAATCTATTAGAGATAAAAGAGGAGGAGAAGATAATATTCACAGTTGGGATTTAGAATTAAAAGGAAATGTTAGTACAGAACAAAGAGAATTACTAAATTTATTACTAAAACAAAGAAGAAGAAAAAATTGGTCTGCTAAAAAGGGTATTCACTGGATGGATGGAATACCGTTAAGTTTAGATGAAATTGAAACTTTTTATCAACATAAAGATTTAAAACAAATATTAGATGATTTAGCCAATAAAGGTTATTTAAAATATGAACATCCTAAAGATATTCAAGAAGTAGTAAATAAAGATGGTAAAACAGTAAAGAAAAGAGAATATAGACTTGATTTACCGAAAGGCTATAATATTGTAGTTGGTAAACTCAGTTTTCCGATTAATAAGATACTTGATCCTCATGATATTGCACCAACTTTAGTAGCTACTGATATGCAGAGATTAGCAGTAGTTGATGGTAAAGGGTTAAGATGTTTAACAATTAGAGAGGGATTGAGATTATTTGGTTTTCCTGAAGATTATCACATTAATTTACCTATCAATAAAGCATTTGATTTATTGGGAAATACTGTAGTAGTTACTGTGGTAAGAGAAATTTCGGAAAGAATAGTTATTCAAAAAATGCTATCAGTTCCTAATCAAGTCTACGTTTTAAGTAGATAAAACTAATCACCCTTTTACAGAACTTATAATTCCACTTGTGTATGATCCCAATAATTATTTTTAACTTTTTCAAGCCAATTATGGCTATCTTCTTGCGTTATGTGATACTGCATAAGAGTGTCATGTAAAGCTGTTACAAAGTCTAGTCTAGACTTAAAGGGCTTATATTTATTTCTTGCAGAGTACCAAGCAACAGGTCTAATATTATAAATTACATTTCTTTTAGCTTGACATCTAATGGGATATTTTTTCGACTTTCCTGTAATTTCCCAAATTTTCTTTAGCCAAACTTCTTTGATTTGAAATTTGTAATTATTTATATCATAAGAAAATATTAAATAATCAGCGTCTAACCGATATGCTTGCTTGGTCAAAGAATCACAATAAGCTTCAAAGTTTGCTACATCAAAATTAGGTGAAGAATAAAAAGTTTTGATTTCCAATAAATCTTTAGTATTTGAATCTTCATCTAGTAGAAAATCAGGAAACTCTTGACTATTTTGTTTTATTCTAAACTTAATTCCTTGTTGTCTCATCCATTCCGCAAGCCATTCTTGAAATAAATCTCCAACGGCACTTTTCTCATTTATTTTGATAGATATGTTAAGAAAATCAAAGGTAATGTCCCCTTGATTCTTTGTAATTTGATTTTCTATCAATAAAGTATAAATTTCATTAGCTTTGGTTAGCATCTAGTTTCCATTAATTAAAAAATTATCAATTAGCAACGCAATTGCTACACTGAAATACAAAGTATCCCATAAGTATCAAAAATATTTTTTTCTTAATCTTAATTTTATAATTGAAGGCTAAAAATTAATCATTAACAATAAAAAAACAGCCGCCCCCTTACGGAAGCGGCCATTATTCAAACTAGGAAAACTACTAAAAGATTTTAGTAATCGTAATCTCCACCCATACCAGCGCCAGCAGCAGGAGCGCCATCTTTAGGTTCTGGCTTGTCAACAATGATACATTCTGTTGTCAACACCATCCCAGCGATAGAAGCAGCGTTTTGCAGAGCAGAACGAGTTACTTTAGCAGGGTCAACAATACCAGCAGCTAACATATCAACGAATTCGTTGGTAGAAGCATTGAAACCAATGTTGAAATCCTTCTCTTTCACTCTTTCAGCAATTACAGCGCCGTTTTGACCAGCGTTTTCCGCAATTCTCTTCAGAGGAGCAGGTAAAGCCCGAACAACGATTAAAGCACCAGTCAACTCTTCATCTTTGAGGTTGCTGTGCGCCCAAGCTTCCAATACAGGAGCGAGGTGAGCCAAGGTTGTACCACCACCGGGAACAATACCTTCTTCTACAGCAGCCTTGGTAGCGTTGATAGCATCTTCCAAACGTAGTTTCTTATCCTTCATTTCGGTTTCGGTAGCTGCACCAACTTTAACTACAGCAACACCACCGGACAATTTAGCCAAACGCTCTTGGAGTTTTTCTTTGTCGTAGGAAGATTCGGTTTCATCCATCTGACGACGGATTTGTTCGCAACGAGCCTTAACACCAGCTTCATTACCTTCAGCCACAATTGTGGTGCTGTCTTTGGTAATGGTGATGCGACGAGCTTTACCTAGACTTTCTAACTTGGTGGTATCTAGTTTCAAACCAGCGTCTTCAGTTACGAGTTGACCACCGGTGAGAACTGCGATATCTTCTAACATGGATTTACGGCGATCGCCAAAACCAGGAGCTTTTACAGCAGCCACGTTGAGGACACCGCGTAAACGGTTAACTACCAAAGTTGCCAAAGCTTCTTTTTCGATGTCTTCAGCAATAATTACCAAAGGACGACCGGAACGAGCTACTTGTTCGAGGACAGGAACTAAATCTTGTACCAAAGCAATCTTCTTGTCAGTCAACAAGATATAAGGCTCATCAAAAACGGTTTCCATCCGTTCTGCATCGGTAGCGAAGTAAGGGGAAATATAACCCTTATCAAAACGCATCCCTTCGGTGATTTCCAATTCGGTGGTCATAGACTTCCCTTCTTCTAGGGAAATTACGCCTTCTTTGCCCACCTTGTCCATAGCTTGAGCAATCATAGCCCCGACTTCTTCGTCGTTACCAGCAGAAATTGCCGCAACTTGTGCGATCGCTTTAGAATCTTCTACAGGGCGAGCGTGTTCAGCAATTTTTTCTACTAAAAACGCAGATGCTTTGTCAATACCGCGCTTCAATAAAATCGCATTAGCACCAGCAGCAACGTTCCGCAAGCCTTCTTTAACAATGGCGTGAGCCAAAACGGTAGCTGTGGTTGTACCATCACCAGCAGCGTCATTGGTTTTGGAAGCAGCTTGACGAATTAGAGCTACACCAGTATTTTCGATGTGGTCTTCTAATTCAATTTCTTTAGCGATGGTGACACCATCATTAACGATTTGTGGTGCGCCGAATTTCTTCTCTAAAACCACGTTACGACCTTTGGGTCCAAGGGTAACAGCTACAGCTTCAGCGAGAATATCAATACCACGCTCTAGAGCGCGACGGGCGTTTTCGTTGTAAATAATGCGCTTTGCCATAATAAGTCTAAATCCCGGTAGTAAATTAAATTTTTCTGATTTTCAAAGAAATTGGTGAGTGGTGAACAGGTAATTCGGAAAAATTCTTACCCATCACCCATGCCCAATTAGCTGACGATTGCTAAAATGTCTTTTTCAGAAAGCAATACATATTCTTCTGTAGCCAACTTGATATCGGTGCCAGCGTACTTGGAGTACAACACTTTATCGCCAACATTAATGTCCATTGTTTGACGAGTCCCGTCGTCATTGCGCTTGCCAGGTCCAACAGCGGCGATTTCGCCAACTTGGGGTTTTTCCTGAGCATTATCGGGCAAAAACAAACCGCCTGCGGTTTTTTCTTGGGGGGCGCTTACTTTGATAAAAACGCGATCGCCCAGGGGCTTAACGGTGGAAACGCTTAAAGATACGGCTGCCATACAAAATTTTTTGCTAAATTAGCACTCTCGACTCATGAGTGCTAATCTAGCTTTATATAGGACATAATAGCAATCATGACTTGTGTACGGGTTTCCGAACTAGGGCTAGGGTGGCAATACTTAAGTGCAAATATCCAATTATTTTAGTTGTCAGGGTTTGTTGCGTAGGTAATGAATATTTTGATATGGACAACTTTATTTGCAAACTTGGGAAATTGTTATAGAACTGTAATCAGGGATCTACTCAATGAGTAACAGCACCGTGATCCACGAACAGGCATCTCATCCCTAAAACTACTAGGGAACTGGGAACTGGGGACTGGGGACTGGTCACAGGGAGTAATTAGCTCTTCCCCCATTACCAATTAGCTCTTCCCCCATTACTAATTACCCAGTCAAAAAAACAGATAAATGCTCAATTCTGTTACAAATCAGCTAGTCTAGAACTTGGTAATGCTGTTAACAAGGACTGGGGGAGCGATCAACCCATCAGTTAGCACATAGTTATTCCATAGGCATCTTCACAGCCCAAGCCAAAAACTTGCGTGTTTGTTGTTCTAGAACGATAATGGTAGTTTGCCTAGATGGGGTCTGGTATCGCCAATTAAATCCAGAAGTCATGAGAGCAGGTCATCCAAGACCAGTAAATTGGCCATGAGGATGGTGAAAAAATCTGTATTTTTAACCCATGCTTTGCCAAAAAAAACTTCCCGGCTGATTTTGAACCTCTGATAGAGGCTTCACATCCTAAGGATAAGTAGAGCAGCAGTATGCCAATGAAAGCGCAGGTGAGTTTTGAACTAAGGTCATCTTGAAAAATACCGACTTGTGATTCACAAGGACGATAATTTAATCAGGGTTTTCAGCCTGCAACTTTCAAATGGATATATAATAGCGCATTATAAAGACTACTGCTATACGTATCCTTACTAGACTTTTTCCATTCACCTGCAAGTCTGTTGAAAGTAACTAACACTTTTAAGACTTAGGGGAGTTAAAGTAAGTTAAGTGGGAAAAAAGACAACATCCTAAGTCATCCACCATACGGGATAACTATATCAATACCTTAATGGATCGAAGCGCGAGAAGTGCCACTGTTATGAAAGAACCCAGCATGAAAGACCACAAAAGACTTCTATTGATTGATGATGACCCTAACCTCATCTTGGTGGTGAAGGATTACTTAGAGTTCCGGGGCTACGAAGTCATCACGTCCGCCAATGGCAGAGAAGCCCTGGATCTTCTAGAAACCGAAGTTCCAGATATGATTATCTGTGACGTGATGATGCCGGAAATGGACGGATACACTTTTGTCGAAGAAGTCCGCAAGACTGAACGAACTAGTTGGATTCCTTTTCTTTTCCTCTCAGCTAAAGGTCAAAGTGCAGACCGAGTTAAGGGTTTAAATAAAGGTGCTGACGTATATATGGTCAAGCCCTTTGAACCGGAAGAACTCGTAGCACAAGTAGAATCCTCACTCAAGCAAACTGTGCGTTGGAGAGAACAAACCAAAGGTGGGGACAGCGGTAGCGGTTCTCGTATCCAAGTTCCTTTCGATGTCCAGTTAACCCCCACTGAACTGAAAGTAGTCCAGTTCGTCGCTAGGGGTTTAGCAAACCGCGAAATCGCTGAAGAATTAAATGTCAGCCAGCGGACTGTTGAAAGCCATGTGTCCAATATGTTGGGCAAAACCAATCTCCACAACCGGACTGAATTAGCACGGTGGGCGATTGAAAATCAAATGGCTTAAACGATTTTAGATTTTGGATTTTGGATTTTGGATGATTTATCTAAGGTCTAAAGTCCAAAATTTTTGATTGTGGATTTTTGAGAATTTATACTAAATATAATTTAACGCAGATAAACGCAGATGAACGCAGATGAAGATGGTTAAGAATCTCAGCGGCTTCAGTATTAAGTCCATTTTTTGTAGGTTGGGTTAAGCGACAGCGCCACCCAACGCATTTATTGGTTTTTATGCTGATTGCTCGTAAAGATGCTTATGCTGGTGTCAATATTTTCAATGGGACATTACCAGAAACCAGTATTGAGTCCAAAGATAATCCATTACAAAAGGTAGATTATGAAATAACTGACCGTATTTCTGAAAAGTTTCACAAATTAAGTGTAAATGCTGAACTTCAATTAAGCGTTTTGGCAGGAATGGTTAATTTACAAGGTTCTGGAAAATACTTGAAGGAAGAGAAAGCAAGTGCTAAAGCTGGTAGAATGACATTGTTGTATTCTATTATGACGAAATTAGAGCGAATCAATATTTGCAATTTAGAATTGAAAAAGATCATTGATTTGAATACTATTGATTCTTTTGAAGCAACTCATATTGTTGTGGGAATTTATTGGGGAGCAAACTGCACAATTACTTCAGAATATGCTAATCAAGAAAATAAGAAACAGACAGAAGTAGAAGGTTTCTTAAAAGCGACAGCAGACAAAATATCTTATGCTATAAAGGGTGAAGGACAAGGCAATTATGATGATAAAGATAATGAATATAGCAAAAATTTTAGCTTTCATAGTAATTGTGACGTTGTAACAGATGAAGAATTGCCCAGTACCCTACCCCAGACTATTGAGTTTGTTAAAAAACTTCCTAAATTAGTTGGTAAATCAAACAATGGGAAAGGTAAGCCATTATCATATATTCTACTGCCTATATCATCTGTTATTAATTATTTTAACCATGAAAAACAAATTGATCTTGTTTTAAAGCAATTGAAAGAAGCTTCAATTTTAAGGTTTGTTCATCTATTTGAAGAAATATCTTTAGAAGAAATGCGGTATGCGTATATGAATCCATTTGTCTTTTGCCATGATAGTGTTGACATTGAATTTGAGATACCAGGAACATTTACGCTCAATTCAAAGGTCGAATTAGAGAGTAGTTTGAGTGAGATAAGAGAAAGATTCCGTTGCCAAATTAAGAGCTATAGTAACATGAGTTTCTAATGCGCCAGCCATTGCGTAGATATATCCATCAATGTATTCATACTTAATGGGGCTATTTTCTTCTAATTCTAAATATTCTTCTGGGGTGATGTAAATTTGGGAAGAAGCAAACATATTCAAAACCTCACAAATAAGATAAGATGTAGGGTTAACACCTGCTAGTCATGGTAAACTAACCATCTGTAAGAGATTAACAGAATTCTGATTTAGTCTTTGCATAAATTCCTTAGTTAATTTTACCATTGCATCATGGGTATCACCGTATTTTTGTTTGTATGTTAGCTGCATACTAAAATCTAAACTTTCAGCAACTTTTGCTCTTTCCGGGATTTTATTGTAGAAAGTTGGTGGAAAGAAAGGATTCACAATAATAAAATTTAAATTCTGTGTTTGGGCAACCGTTCCGTTATAACGAGAAATTAAAGTTCCTATCGGGTTGAGGTGATGTTCATAATCTTGATTAAACTTCTCAATCTGTTTGAGTAATAGTTCTAAACCATGAATTGACATTCTGCTAGGGACACAGGGAGTAAGACAAAAATCACTGGCATAAAACGCGCTTTTGATAATATTATTAATACTGGGTGGACAGTCTATTAAAATGTAGTCATACTCTGCTAGTAATGGAGTGATAATTTGCCGCAAAATAGAAACAGAACTTTCTGGTAAATACTCTTGCACTTCAAATAATCTTGGACTGCTAGGAATTAGATGTAGGCAATTAAAAGAGTTTTTATTTCTGACATTAGAAACTTCTTCTTTGACTATAAATTTATCATAATTACCATTTGCTAAAAAATATTCAGCATTTTTAAACAAAAAAGGCAATGTCAACCCTCGATTATTATATTGCCATTCCCAAACTTCCTCAGACATTAAGCCAGTAGTTAAGTTACTTTGGGGGTCTAAGTCAATAGCAAGAACACGCTGACCATACATTGTATCCCCTGCTAAATACTCTGCTAAGGCCATAACAAGAGTAGTTTTGCCAACTCCACCCTTAAGGTTACAAACGCTAATTACTTTGGCTGTCATATTTTTTAGTAGATGCTGTATTGATGGAAATGCTGTTCTATTTTGACCGAAAATGGTACAAAATTAACAACTAAAAAAGATCAAAATTAAATTAAAAGTGATTTTCACAAAAAAACTAATAATTATCCTTGCTGCCATAAAATTAGGATTCCACTGAACATTACAAAGGAGATAACGAGTTGACAGAAAAGTAATAATCTGTAATTCTTGAATTTTTATCCCAAAATTATTTAAATCTATTTAGCACAATATGTTAAACCGTACAAATCAGGTGATTAATTTTTACTTTACCCCATAAATGATTGAGAACACCCAAACAATACAAGGTTGGCATGGCTTACTTAACTTAGTCTATGCTAATCGCCAAGATTCCACTCAGTTAATTTACAACCACCATCAAGCCCCATTAAAGGTACAACGCCCCTTTTACCCGGAAGGACAAGAAATTTGCCATAGTGTGATTTTACATACGGCTGGGGGCATTGTGGGGGGCGATCGCCTATCCTCTCATATTCACCTCCAACCCAATACAAACGCCTTGATTACTACAGCCGCTGCTGGTAAAATATATCGTAGTAATGGCTTACAAGCAAGACAAACCGTAAATATCCAAGTTGATGCTCATGCTTGTTTAGAATATTTACCCCAAGAAACGATTTTATTTAATGGGGGGATTTATCGGCAAGATTTACGAGTAGAATTAGCTACGGATGCGAGTTATTTAGCTTGGGAAATTACGCGGTTTGGACGCAGTGCTAGGGGTGAAAAATTTGTACAGGGAGAGATGCGATCGCACACAGAAATCTGGCAAAATGGTATGCCATTATGGATTGATAGACAAATCGTCCCTGGTAGCGAAGAAGTATTTCACAGTTCTCATGGTCTAAGAGAAAATCCCGTTGTTGGTAGTTTTGTTGGCGTTGGGTTCCCCATATCTCCAGAAATCATCAACCAAGCCCGGTCTTTAATTATTCAAAACTCTGATGCTGGGGTAACTCGCTTACAACATGGATTTTTGTGCCGATATCGTGGTAATTCTACATCCCAAGTCAGAAGTTGGTTTACAAATATTTGGCAAATATTACGAGTATCTTGTCTAAATCGTGGTAATTGTATTCCTAGAGTATGGCAAATATAGAACAAAAGACCGAGATTCCCGACTTCTGATATCAATTAATAATTTATTTACAAAATAAAAAAGAAGTCGGGGATCTTAATTATTCAACTTTAGTAAAGTTACAGGAGAAAAACGTGCAGCTTACACCCCAAGAGAAAGATAAATTATTAATTTTCACCGCTGCTTTAGTCGCAGAGAGACGCAAAAATCGAGGTTTGAAATTAAATTATCCCGAAGCAATTGCCTTTATTTCTGCGGCGATTTTGGAAGGTGCAAGAGATGGTGAAACTGTAGCAAATTTGATGAGTTATGGGACAACTTTATTAACTCGTGATGATGTTATGGAAGGGATTCCTGAAATGATTCATGATGTTCAAGTGGAAGCCACTTTTCCTGATGGTACAAAGTTGGTAACTGTACATAATCCGATTCGTTAGAAAAGATTAAGATAGGAGAAAGTACAAACCAAGTAAAAACGTAGAACCTTTAATTGACCAGAAATTACAGCAAGGTATTAGTATTAAATTTTTTGCTATTAAGGGAAATGATAATGATAAAGGAGGAGATGCCAAGAAAGATTTATTGACAAAAATACCAATTAAAGCAGTCAACATTATCTGCAATCAACCAGATTCTATTGTGGTAGTTATGCCAGATTTATATCCCCAAAATAGAGGGTTTGCACATGAAACAATTCAAGAACTAGAAAATGGTGTTTTAAATAATTTTAATCAGGTATTACAGTCTAAAGGAATTAATGATAATCGCTTAAAAGAGCGTTTTCGAGTCTTTTGCTTTAAACATGATTTAGAAGCCTTAATTTTGGCTGCTGAATCAGAATTAAGAAGCGTACTTGGTGTTGATTCTCTTCGTCGAATATGGACAATACCAGTTGAGGAACAAAATCATAATGTTCCACCTAAAGATATTGTAGAAAGAATTTTTCAAAAATGCGGTAAGAAGTATAAAGGTAGTACACATGGACGAATAATATTAGGAAATGCAAGATATCAGGATATAGCAGAAAGATGTCCGCAAGCTTTCAGACCGTTTGTAGAGTTTTTAGAAAACCTTTAAAGTAGGAAAAAATTATGATACCAGGCGAAATCATTACCCCATCTGGAGAAATAGAACTAAATCTAGGTCGTCCCACGACTAAAATAATAGTAGCAAATACAGGAGACAGACCAATTCAAATCGGCTCACATTTTCACTTTTACGAAGTCAATACCGCTTTAAACTTCGACAGAGAAAAAGCGCGAGGAATGAGATTAGATATTCCCGCCGGCACAGCCGTCAGATTTGAACCAGGAGACGAAAAAGAAATTACTCTAGTTCCTCTCGTTGGTACACGCCAAATCTACGGCTTCAACAACAAAATTGACGGAAACCTCTAAAATTCTCCCTGCGCCTCTGCGTGATAATAAAAAGGATAAAAATATGCCCTACAAAATGAACCGCCAAGCCTACGCCGATACCTTCGGACCAACAGTAGGAGACAGAATTAGATTAGCAGATACAGAACTATTTATAGAAGTAGAAAAAGACTTTACAACCTACGGTGATGAAGTGAAATTTGGTGGGGGAAAAGTCATTAGAGATGGGATGGGACAATCTCCTATTTCTAATCAGGATGGGGCTGTAGATTTAGTTATTACTAATGCTTTGATTCTCGATTGGTGGGGAATTGTCAAAGCAGATATTGGCATTAAAGAGGGGAAAATTTATAAAATTGGTAAAGCCGGAAATCCCTATATTCAAGACAATATAGATATTATTATTGGACCGGGAACAGAAGCTTTAGCCGGTGAAGGAATGATTCTCACTGCGGGGGGAATAGATACCCACATCCATTTTATCTGTCCCCAACAAATTGAAGTCGCTATTGCTTCCGGTATTACTACCATGATTGGTGGTGGTACAGGCCCAGCTACGGGAACAAATGCCACAACTTGTACCCCTGGACCCTGGAATATGTACCGAATGTTGCAAGCTGCTGACGCATTCCCTGTCAATTTAGGATTTTTGGGGAAAGGTAACACCAGTAAACCTCAAGGGCTAATAGAACAAATTGAAGCCGGGGCGATAGGATTGAAACTCCATGAAGATTGGGGAACAAATCCAGCCACAATTGATACTTGTTTGACGGTTGCTGATGAATATGATGTGCAAGTAGCAATTCACACTGATACTTTAAACGAAGCTGGCTTTGTGGAAGATACAATTGCCGCTTTTAAACATCGTGCTATTCACACTTATCACACAGAAGGGGCTGGAGGTGGTCATGCACCAGACATTATTAAAGTTTGCGGACAAAGTAACGTTTTACCATCTTCCACTAATCCTACCCGTCCTTACACCGTCAACACTCTAGATGAACATTTGGATATGTTGATGGTATGTCATCATTTAGATGCAGCTATTCCTGAAGATGTATCTTTTGCTGAATCCCGTATCCGTCGAGAAACTATTGCTGCGGAAGATATTCTGCACGATTTAGGCGCGTTTAGTATGATTGCTTCTGACTCCCAAGCAATGGGGCGTGTCGGTGAAGTAATAATTAGAACTTGGCAGACAGCACATAAAATGAAGGTGCAACGGGGAAGCCTTGCTGGTGATAGTCATGCCGATAATTTACGAGCTAAACGTTATGTTGCTAAATATACAATTAATCCGGCAATCACTCATGGTATTTCTGAATATGTGGGATCAGTAGAAGCGGGTAAATTAGCCGATTTGTGTTTGTGGAAACCTGCTTTTTTTGGTGTCAAACCGGAAATTGTCATTAAAGGCGGCATGATTGCTTGGTCACAGATGGGTGATGCTAATGCTAGTATTCCCACACCCCAACCTGTATATATGCGACCGATGTTTGGCAGTTTTGCTGGTGCTAGAAATGCAACATCATTAACTTTTGTGTCTCAAGCTGCTTTGTCCAGAGAAATTCCTCAACAATTAGAATTAAGAAAATTAGCGATCGCAGTTTCAGGAACTCGTCAAATTACTAAGCGAGATATGAAATTAAATGATGCTTTACCTCATATTGAAGTAGATCCAGAAACCTACGAAGTTCGCGCAGATGGTGAATTATTAACTTGTGAACCAGCAACCGTTTTACCAATGGCACAAAGATACTTTCTCTTTTAGAATAGAGGTATCTCAAGCCAAATAGGAAGATAAGATCCCCGACTTCTTTTATTTATTGTGTCCACAAATTATGAATTTATGTCAGAAGTCGGGGATCTGGGTATGAACGATTGCTATAACTGAATACTTAACCTAAATCAAACAGTAATATTTCTGCATTTGAATTACTGCTAATTGTTAATTTCTCTTCTCCTGTAATTTCTACTCCATCTCCAGCTTTCAATTCGTGATTATTGAAAATTACTTCACCTTTAGCTATTTGCAACCAAGCATAACGATGGTTTTGGACATGATAATTTACCACATCACCTTGTGCTAAAATTCCCGCATATAAAGAGACATCTTGGTAAATAGTTACAGCCCCATCTCGTCCATCTTCTGCCGCAATTAAACGCAGTTTTCCCTGCTTCTCTGACCTAGGAAAAGCTTTTTGTTCATATCTAGGTTTTAGTCCTTGCTGATTTGGTAAAATCCAAATTTGCAGCAAGTGTAATTCTTCAGTTTGGGAAGGATTAAATTCGCTGTGCATAATTCCAGTTCCTGCACTCATAACTTGTGCTTCACCGGGAAGAATTACCGAACCTGTACCTAAACTATCTTTATGTTCAACCGCACCTGATAAAACATAAGTGAGAATTTCCATATCTTTATGTCCATGAGTCGGAAATCCTGCACCAGCAGCAATGCGATCATCATTAATCACTCGCAAAGAACGAAATCCCATTCGGTTGGGATCATAAAAACTGCTAAAGGAAAATGTATGATAACTATTCAGCCAATCAATATGATTATGTCCACGGAAATTGCCATCATGAATTACATAATTAATGGTATTTTGAGTCATGATTTCACATTGCTATTTAATAGACATCTTGCAGAATTCATTTTATGTTACAATTGGCGTTGCCCTTAATTTTATTCAAAAGTTAGAATTAAACGCCTATCTTGACATTTGCGATCACAACAATACCCAAACACACATAAAACCTAAAACCTGCAATTGTACCATAGAAACAATTGTGCAAGAGGTCTATAGGTTATAGGTCGGTCAAAATCAACCAAGGGTCTTGGTACTCAAAATCCCAAGGAGCTAACAATGTGCATTCAAGGGGGTTAGTTTTGAAGCAGATCACTTGACCTGACCAGAATAATCCAGGATTGGGAACAATATCAGCCAATGGTTGCCATTGATTCTGATCTGGTAAGAGGATGTTTGAAAAGTGGTATTCCGTAATTTTCATCACATTGCTACCCCCCTTAGTCCCAATCCAGTTCCCTCCCCTTTACAAGGGGAGGGTTAGGGTGGGGTAAAAAATATTTGATACATCAACCATAACTTTTCAAACACCCTCTAAACGATTTAGCTAATTTTTCACGCTAATCTATTTATTCACATCAATCTAAAAAAAGATTGGTGTTAATCTAGCCAAAAAGTGAGATACTGCAAAAAAATTATATATTCACCTCACATAATAACAAATGGAAAAACTACAATTATTTGGTATGCCTGCTGAGAAAGGGCGATGGCTACTGATACCTTTAAGTATAACTATCCTGCTGTGCTTGGGTACAGTTTATTCTTGGAGTATTTTTAGAAAACCTTTGGAAAAACTTCTTAGTGTGGGTGCAACTGATAGCCTATTACCATTTACGGTGCTGCTGGTTGTATTCGCAATTTTAATGCCAATCACTGGCTTTTATATCAATCGTTTTGATACTCGTTTGATTACAGGTGTTGGTGGTTTAATTACGGCAGTAGGTTATATTCTCTCTAGTTTGGGTGGCAATATTCCTACATTAACTATTACCTATGGTGTGATTGCTGGTATGGGTGTGGGTATCACTTACGGTGTACCGTTGGCTGTGGTGGCTAAGTGGTTTCCTGATAAAAAAGGTTTGGCTGTGGGCGCTACTGTGATTGGATTTGGTTTGTCACCTTTAATTACTGCACCTTTGGCCAAGTTTCTGATAGATGCTTTTGGAGTTCAGCAAACTTTTGTAATTTTAGGTATTGCTTTTGCAGTTATTATTACGGCTATTTCTACTGTCCTCACAACTCCTCCTCCAGGTTGGCAACCAGAAGGATGGACTCCACCCGGATCTGTGCAAACAAATTCTCACACGACAACTTCAGGATCAATTCTTCAGACTTCCAGTTTTTATGGCTTGTGGTTGTGTTATACCATTGGTTCTTTTGCGGGACTGGCAGCTATTGGTATTTCTAGTCCTCTAGCACAGGAAATTATTAAATTAGATGCAGCCACAGCCGCAAATACAGTTTCTCTGTTTGCTATTTTTAATGGTGCGGGACGGTTGTTTTTTGGGTGGTTTACGGACAAATTTACGCCAAAGTTGGGGGCAATTGTTTCCTTTGTTTTAATTTTGATTGGTTCGATTATGATGCTGAGTGCGGGTAAGGGCAGTGTACTCACTTATATAGTCGCTTTTTCGCTATTTTACTTGGCTTTGGGGGGTTGGTTAGCGATCGCTCCCACTTCTACTTTAATCATGTTTCAATCCCAAGACTATGCTAAAAATTACGGTATTGTCTTCACTGCTTACGGTATGGGGGCTTTGGGTGGAACTTTATTAGCTGGCAAAATTAGAGACATTTTCGGCAGTTACACTAATTTCTTTTATCCAACTGCGGGATTAGCCATTGTGGGAATTATTGTGGCTGTATTCATGCTGAAACGCACTTCTGCCAATGCCGATTTAGTAACATAATTTGTTCGTTTTCGACATCCCCTCTTTGCTTGTGCTTTCCCACATTAGTTAGAGGGTCGTCGGATTATTATGTGCATTTTCTAATTATTTTTAATTTTAATTCTCTATATATAAAGATAGTGTGTTCAGTTACAGTTATTATCCCGTTAGTTAAGCAAGAATAGAGATTATTGAATTCAATTCCAACTCCTGAATTCTTTTTTGATAACTGATATGTAGCCATTTATATAAATTTTATGCTGCGGTTTTATGAAACCTCGAATTATTGTTTGCGGCTTAGGGCGTACCGGATATAAAATATTTCGGTTACTGAGAGAACATGGGGCTTTAGTAGTAGGTATTCATCGCAAACCCGTTGCTGGTGAAACTGCTGCTAATGTAATTGTTGGTGAGTTACAGGCAGTTGCCACTTTGCAAGCAGCGGGAATTACCGAAGCACATACTTTAGTAATTGCGACTTCTGATGATGCCCTAAATTTATCAATCATGATGCAAGCACGGGTACTTAATCCCCAAATTCGGATTATTAACCGTTTTTATAATACGAATTTAGGTGAACGTCTTGATCAAACTTTGTCAAATCATTTAAGTTTGAGTGTTGTGGGTTTAGCCGCACCAGTATTTACCTTTGCCGCTTTAGGAAACAAAGCCATTGGCCAAATTAAATTACTTGAGCAAACTTGGCCAATTCAAGAAGAATATATTCACGAAAATCATGCTTGGAAGGGTAGAAAAATTAGCTGTTTATGGGAAGATCCAACGCGAATGCTGATTTATTATGTCCCTATCCAAGGGAAAATGAATGTAGTTTCAGCAGTGTTATTAGATCAACAATTAAAAGTAGGTGATCGCTTAATTATTGGCACTCAACCCCGCATTCGTCCACAACGTAAATCATTTATTAGAAAATTAATCAAAGCTTTTGCTAATATTAGGGAATTTCAGAAACACGCCCAATCAGTTGTCGGCATGGCAATAGCTTTATTAGTAATTATTTTACTCTCCACATTTACCTATGTTGCCAGTAAGCATAATCTCTCTTTTGTTGATGCTTTATATTTTGCTGTCGGCATGATTACAGGGGCTGGTGGTAATGATAAAGTCGTAGAAAATGCCCCTGATAGCATCAAATTATTTACCGTTGTCATTATGCTAATTGGGGCTGTGGTAATTGGGCTTTGGTACGCTACGCTGACAGATTTTATCCTGGGTAGTCGCTTAAAACAATTTTTAGACGCAGCGAGAATTCCCCAACATAATCATTATATTGTTTGCGGTTTAAGTGGTATCGGCATTAGAATTGTTCAACAATTACATCTGAGTGGCCATGAAGTAGTAGTAATTGAAACAGACGCTAATAATAGATATGTGACTACTGCTAGAGGTATGAGTATTCCTGTCATCCTTGCTGATGCCAGTTTTCGCGCTACTCTACAGTCAAGTAATATCAACACAGCTACCGCAGTTTTAGCTGTCACTAGCAATGATGCTACTAATTTGGAAATTGCTCTCAAAGCTAAGGCTTTAGCACCGAATATTCCTGTGATTGTCAACTATGCTGATCCCGATTTTGCTGGTATAGCACAACAGGTATTTGACTTTGAAGCTGTACTCAGTCCCGCTGAACTAGCTGCCCCTGCCTTCGCTGCTGCTGCCCTAGGTGGTAGGATTATTGGTAATGGCATTATTGCTGATAATTTATGGGTAGCTTTCGCCACCACAATTACACCAATACACCCTTTTTGTGATGAGTGGGTGAAAGATGTGGCCAAGTTGGCGGATTTTGTGCCTTTGTATGTGGAAATCAACCACGAAACTGTACAAGGCTGGGATTTATTAGAAACGATTCTCGCCCCTGGAGATGTTTTGTATTTAACCATGCCCGCTAATAGGTTAAATCAGTTATGGCGAGAAGAAGGAAAAGGTATTGGAGTTTAATTGATTTTTATGACAAGATAGTTCTTCCTCGTCACTTTAAATTATATCAGATTCCCAGCCGCAAGTCAACCCCCTTTATCTATAAAATGCGAAATTTTTTTCTTTTTTTGGTAATTATATTATGCCTACGGCACGCTGCGCGTTAACGAAGTTCCTCTGAAAGAGGCACGCGCAAAGGCGCAAAGGTTGAATTTGCTCACCTGTTACCTATTTGTAGGATGATAATGTAGCACTTGTACAGTGTTATTGCATTCCCAAATAGGAAAATAGCGTGTCAATTCAAGAACATAAAATTACGGTAGATTCTTTAGAATGGTTTTATCGGGAAGCTGAACCGATTGGGAGAACTGATTTAATCCCTGTGTTATGCTTACACGGGTTAGTTTCTCAAAGTTATAGTTGGAGAAATGTTATCCCCAGTTTAGCAGCACAGGGAAATAGAGCGATCGCACCGGACTGGATTGGTTACGGATTTTCTGGTAAACCCGAAAAACAGGATTTTGCTTATACTCCGGACGCATTTATCACAGCTTTGGATGGATTTGTTAAAGCTTTAGAACTAGAAAGATTTTCCTTAGTTGTCCAAGGATTTTTAGGTTCAGTTGGGTTACAATACGCCTTACGTCATCCTGAACAGGTTGCTAATATAGCGATTTTAAATACACCTATTTCCACAACAGCTAAAGTACCTTGGAAAATCAAACAAATGGGTTTACCTTTAGCTGGAGATATCATTACCCAAGATCCTTTGTTGGTTGATAGAACCTTGGAAGGGGGTAGTCGTTACCGCATTGAAGATGAAGATTTGGATATTTATAGAAAACCATTTTTGAAAAGTTCTGCTTCTGGAAGAAGTCTATTAGCAACAATTCGCAATTTCCAACTAGAAAAAGCGATGATAGAAATAGAAAATGGCTTTAAAGGATGGCAACAACCTATTTTAGCACAATGGGGAATGATTGATCCTTGGTTATCTGTAGATATGGCGGAAAGTTTTGTAAAATCTGTAGCTAATGGTGAATTAATCAAACTGAATAATGTGGGACATTATCCCCAAGAACATTATCATGAAGTGATTTTACAGGATTTATTACCATTTGTCCGGCGTTCCCAGTCGAATTAGTTATAAACCTGTGTTTCTTGTTCTCTGCTATCCCTCTTTTATGTATTTCTGAGAAGAAGGATAGTAAAGTCACATGATATATTACTTTATAGCAATTCCTATTCAAGTGAGGTAAAAGAAGTAATAATTAAACGCAGATAGACGCAGACAAACGCAGATGTTTTTGTACTTCTTTAGACGAGGAAATACTATATCAGTTTTTGATCTGCACATTCAAAATCTTTTCTACCTATTTAAAATAATGATTGAACAATATACAAATCAACAACATACCATCTTTCATGGTGATGCTATTAGCATTTTATCAAATCATATTGCTTCAGAATCAGTAGATTTAATTTTTATCGATCCTCCCTATAATATAGGTAAGAAATTTGGTAATTTCCATGATAAATGGGAATCAGAAGCAGAATATATAAATTGGTCATATCAATGGCTTGATGAATGTATTCGCATTCTCAAACAAAATGGTACAATTTATGTGATGACAAGTACCCAAGCAATGCCTTATTTTGATATTTACTTGAGAAAAAAATTAACTATTCTCAGTCGCATAATATGGCATTATGATAGTTCTGGAGTTCAAGCTACAAAATACTTTGGTTCAATGTATGAACCTATTCTTCATTGTGTCAAAAATAAAAATAATTATATTTTTAATGCAGATGATATCAAAGTTGAAGCAAAAACAGGCGCACAACGTAAATTAATTGATTACAGAAAATCAGTTCCTACTCCCTATAATACAGAAAAAGTACCCGGTAATGCTTGGTATTTTCCTCGTGTGAGATATCGCATGGAAGAATACGAAAACCATCCTTCACAAAAACCAGCGTCATTATTAGAAAGAATTATTTTAGCAAGTAGCCATGAAGGAAGCTTAATACTTGATCCTTTTGCTGGAACTTTTACAACTGCTGCTGTAGCTAAAGTTTTAGGTAGGGAATCTATCAGTATTGAACTACAAGAAGAATATCTAAAAATTGGGTTAAGAAGGGTTTTAAAAATGGCAGAATATAAAGGAGAAAAACTCTTACCACCACATAAAAACCATAATATCAAAAATAAAAATGGTAAAAAAGTAGATTTAGATTTTATCCAAGGGAGTATCTTTGATGCAAATACTACAGCATGATTTCACGAAAACAATAATTAATATTCTTAATAAATATTTTCCTGGAGATGGAGATATCATTTTAAACAATAGTCAATTATTACAATATATCAATCTTAAAACTAAAGCTGCAAATCGTGGTTCAAAATCAAGAGCCAGCTTTGCTAATCATTATGCTATATATGTTTTAATTGAAGATGATTTGCAAAATAACTTTCATATACAGAATGGCTATGAAGATTATGAAGGCGCACAATATACTACTCTATTAATGAGACAAAGAGAACTACCTTTTGGAAGGAAACTTCAAAATCATGCTCTAAATCATCGTTTAAATGAAGAATTTAAAAAATATTTTCGCACCTCAGATTATTTACCAATAATAAGAGATTCAACAACAAATAGATATTGGATTAATGAAAATCTTTTAAAAATCGAAATTGGTGAGCAATTAATCAATATTTCTGAATCTGTTAAAGATATCATTGATGCTTATATTCAAGCCAGAATGAAATCATTCAATGAATTCATGATTTATTGTCAAAAAATGATGGAAATTCAAAATCAGTCATCTGAAGCAGCAATTGAATTTATTAGAAGTCTATTAAAGTCAAATGTAGATGCTAGAGTATTTGAAATTGTGAGTTATGCGATTTTAAAACAGTATTATGCAGAGCAAAAAATATACTGGGGTTGGTCACAATATGAATTAAATGTTGATCATTTGATTTTGTATAAGACTGGACGCACAAATGCAAATGATGGTGGGATAGATTTTGTTATGAAGCCTCTGGGAAGGTTTTTTCAAGTTACAGAAACTTTAGATACGGGAAAATATTTTTTAGATATTGATAAGGTACAAAAATATCCAGTTACTTTTGTAATCAAAACTGAGGATAAAGTTGAATATTTACTCAAAAATATTGAGGAACAAGCCAGGATAAGATATCAAATCAAAGCTATTATTAAGAAATATATGGAATGTATAGAGGAAGTGATAAATATTCCAGAACTAATACTTCGTTTTAATAAAGTCTTAGATTTTCAAAGGGGTATTCAAGTAATTGAAGAAATAGTTTTACAAAGTCGAGTTGAGTTCAATATGGAAGAAGAAGTAGTTGAGGATGAAATATGATGATGATAAATATAAGATTTACACTTCTTAACCTACCTGCATCCTTGCTGTAAAATCACCATAACCTGATAATGAGAGTAGATGCAATCATTTGTAAATTGATGAAGGTAGGTTAGGATTCATGGCTTATTCGTGGTTTAAAGCATTTCATATTATTGGCTTTGTGGTTTGGTTTGCGGGGTTATTTTACCTAGTGCGGTTGTTTATCTACCACGTTGAAGCGAACCTTGAACCAGAACCAGCAAGAACGATACTGAAAAACCAGTATCAAATCATGGAAAAGCGTCTTTACGATATTATTACCACTCCAGGTATGTGCGTAACGGTAGCAATGGCCATTGGAATCTTATCTACAAACATGGAACTGTTACAAGAACCCTGGTTACATTTCAAATTAGGGTTTGTAGGGATTTTAATTGGCTATCATTACTACTGTGGAAGATTAATGAAGCAGTTAGCAGCGAATGAATGTAAGTGGACTGGTCAAAGTTTACGCGCATTAAATGAAGCACCAACACTTTTATTAGTTGTAATTGTGATGTTGGCGACATTTAAGAATAACTTACCAACGGATATTACAGCTTGGTTAATTTTTGGTTTAGTGATTTTCATGGCTGTGAGTATTCAACTTTACGCCAAAATCCGCAGACGCAATCAAGAAAAACTGACAGCAGAATTAAATCAAATTCCCCAAGGGTAATCATGTATTTCTTCCTTTGCGCCTTTGCTTCTCTGCGCCTCTGCGCGAAACAAAAACAATGATATGATTATCGAACACTGCCAGCTTGACAATCCCGTAACCATAGTTTAACACCTTGAGCGATCGCCCCGTTACTACTATTTCTCGGTGGTGCGATAGGTGGTTTGACTGGATAACTACCGTCTTGGGTAAACATCATTACCACAGTCCAACCAATGTTCGTTTTTGTCAAAAATAGCCTGTGAAATTCTTGTAATTCCACAGGTTTTTTGTGGATATATGTCCGTTCTAGGGTAGTAAAGAAAACCTGTTTTACTCCTTCGGCGTTATACTTATCCCCATTATCAATACTTGGAT
This sequence comes from Anabaena sp. AL09, assembly GCF_001672255.1. Classification (NCBI taxonomy): domain Bacteria; kingdom Bacillati; phylum Cyanobacteriota; class Cyanophyceae; order Nostocales; family Nostocaceae; genus Anabaena; species Anabaena sp. AL09. Next base: position 48,736 of record NZ_LJOQ01000106.1, on the reverse strand, counting down.
TTAATGGTAAAGGTTCAAATTCTGGTTTACCAGCAACTAATATATAGGAAAAAGTATCAACACTCCTGTTCAGAATACGCGCACGCTGGATAACACGATTAGTATAGCTAGGTAAATCTAACATTAGCTGAGTTGTTAAAGTTTCTAAACTTTGCTCAGAACAAGAATTACTAATTTTGGGATTTACAGGTTTGGGAGGAATATTTTTAGCATAAGCGGAGTAATGAAATCCAGGAGAAATAAACAGCCAGCAATTACAGGCTATCAAATATAAGCACCAAAAAGCAGGAGAGAAATTTACTTTCTTCTTCCTTTTGCTTTTTTCCTCTGGAATTCCTAAACTACAGTCAGGGTTTAGCATTGCTCATTTTTGCTACAATTGGTGTCTAATTAACGTAAAACATAAAACCGATTTGATTTAACAATACCTTGTCCAAATCGAAAAAAGTCTTGATTTGTAGGTTGGGTTGACGCAAGGAAACCCAACAAATGCGTCTGGTTGCGCTGTCGCTTAACCCAACCTACAAAAAATGGACAAGGTATTGATTTAAATAATCTATTTGCTCGTGATTAACTTACCCCAAAAAAAGGAAAAAAATAGTATTAAGAGGGTTGACAATTGATTTTGAATTTGTTATCATGAGAACGACGAGGAAGAACTATCTTGATAATTAAGTTTAGTTAGCCAACGTAGAAGAGTCTTTAGTCCAGGGAATAAATTCCCTGTCTCAGAGCTAAAGTCGGTTAAAACCGACTAGTTGTGGTCTATTTCATGAACCTATTTTTAACTCCTCAACAATCTGATTCCAAGCTAACTCAGGAACAGCAGCCGCAGTAATGGGACGACCGATAACTAGATAATCTGCACCCGCTGTGATAGCCTGGGAGGGAGTGAGCGATCGCTTTTGATCTCCCTTCTCAGCCCATGTTGGCCGCACCCCTGGACAAACCAGCAAAAAGTCTTTTTCACAACTTGCTCTTAATTGTTGCACCTCTTGGGGAGAACAAACGACCCCATTCAGACCAGAATTTTGCGCCAAAAGTGCCATTTCTAAAGCAAATTCTGGCAATTCTAAAGGAATTTTTAAATCAAACGCCAATTGTCGCGCCGAAATACTGGTTAACAACGTAATAGCGATTAATTTCGGTGGTTTTGTTCCGGCTTTTTCCGCCCCAATTTGCACCGCTTCCGCAGCAGCTTTTAAAGCATCATTACCACAAGTTGCGTGAATTGTCAATAAATCCACCCCATAACCAGCAGCAGCGCGACAAGCAGCGGCGACAGTATTGGGGATATCGTGAAATTTCAAATCTAGGAAAATTCGCTTTTCTTGAGATTTGAGGATTTCCAGAATCTTGGGACCAGTGCTAGTAAACAACTCCAAACCAACTTTCCAGAAAGTGACTTGGGGAAGTTTATCAACAAGAGCGATCGCACTCTCTAAATCTGGTACATCTAAAGGAACAATTATTTTTTCATCATTCATAATTCTGGTTATTACTTATTACATATTATCCAATTTATTATACTTTAATAGCGATGTTTAATATGACTACTTTTGAGTAGTTTAACAATTAGATTTACTTAATTAAAGCCTACAAGTGTTTAATAACATATAAATACTGTGTAATAGAGTACAACAAAAATTTTGCTCTTAACCCTGTTATTTCCTTAATTTATAAGTTTAAATTATAGATATTTGAAAAATAGTTTAAATATTTCTATCCTATAAAAATTAATATAACTTCATATTTATATTTTCTTAATATTTTATTGAGAATAATTTCTATTTATCAACGATCTTGCAATAGTTTCAGCGATTTGGTAAAATTTCAAAATCTAGGCGTAGTATATCAATTTTCTAAAATTGTAGGAAGTACAATCTGGAAATCCTTTATTTATAGGTATTTGAGAAATAGGGAAAGTGAGAACGGGGAAAATATTGAGGAGTGATAGAGAATTTTTTGGACAAATTTAGAAATACCTTGATGTAGTTTTGTAAAGCAACGTCAAGGGTGGGTTGAGAAAATAGACAGTTTATGATATGGCGATAATTGTATTCTTATCTATTTGAGGTCAAACAATGAAAGCTTTTGAAGTCATGGGAAAATTTGATGAAAAAGGTCAATTATTATTAGATAAACCTTTAGAAATTCATGCACTTAAACAAGTCAGAGTCATTATCCTTGTACCAGATGAAATTGAATCTGATTCTGATGATACCTCTGTTATGGAAATTAAAGCAAGTTTAAAAACAGCATTACAAGAAGCGAAAGCGGGAAAAAGAATACCTTTAGAAAAATTGACTCTTTAAAAACTCAAACAATAACTTAGCAGACATTAAAAAGCAGACAGAAACTACTACTGGTCGAATTAAAGCTGTCCCTTTTTCCAAAATCATTTTTGCGGCTATAGATGAGCCGATAATCTGGCCCGCAATCATGAAAATACCAATTTTCCAGTAAATCTCACCAAAAAAGACAAAATAAATCAAAGCTGAAAAATTACTGGTAAAGTTCAAAATTTTAGCATTTGCAGTTGATTTAGATAAGTTATAACCACATAAACTAACAAATGCTAAGGTCATAAATGTTCCAGTTCCAGGCCCAAAAAAACCATCATAAAATCCTAAGATTGGTGCGACGAAAACAGAAAAAGATATATAAGAAATTCGGGGTTTACGATCAACGATTCCAATGTTTTGTGAAAAAAGAAAATATAAACCCATTAATATTAACAATATAGGGATAACGCCCCTTAAAACTTCAGAATTAATAAATAATAACATTCTTCCACCTAAGACAGAACCTATGAAAGTTGTGAATAGCAATAATTTACTGTTATTTAAATTAACAATCCCTTTCCTTATAAAATATAATGAAGCAACTAATGTTCCACTACTTCCCTGTAATTTGTTAGTAGCCAATGCAACTGAAGGTGGGATACCAAGTATTAACATTGTTGGTATGGTTATTAATCCTCCTCCTCCTGCAATTGTATCTACCCAACCAGCAAGAGTTGCTACTAAGAATAGTAATATTTCAATTTGAATGCTAAATTCCATTTACGCAGATCTCCAAAAAACTTTTTTGGTCGTTTCTATATCGGCTAACAACATACTGTCTAAGGCCTCACAGTGGTGGCGTTTTCTGGAATATCCCGATATTCCTCACAAATTCAATGTATAATTCAAATCCGAGTGAATAGCCTTAAAACAGTAAAAAAAGATTATACCGAGACGAATCACGCTGATATAAATTACGCTCGGACACTATCTAAGTAACGACGAACTTTACCGATGCTATCGACTTAACGCTAAACCTACTTCCAAAAGGGGGGTTTCAGCCCGCCTTCACAAGCCATCCGCTTGTAATGGGTGGTTGTTGACTTGAAAAATTAAGTAGACTGTTTATAGCTTAGAGACTCAAAAGTTTTATTCATAGCTTCAATTAACCCCCAACTATGTTGATATTTCCATCCTAGCTCTCCAGTTTCAAGATCTTTTTGCCGTTCAAATATAGAGTTAGACCACTCTAAGTTTCTTGGGTAACGATGATGCCAATCATGACAAGGAGTATCACCAGTAAGAATTAAATATCTAGATGGCAAATGATAGAAAAATAGCCGTAGCCACCAGTGACTCCAAGCCATAAATTTTCTAATCCATGAAGTATTATAATCATAATTAGGAGTACGCTCACCACAGAAAATAGCTGCCGTCATCTGTTGTAAAATTTCTGAGTCACGTTCATGCGTATTTGGAAATTTATGTTCTACACATTGTCTTAGAAGGCTACTGGTTTCAAAAAAGATTGAAAGGGGAATAAGCCAAGCAATCAAAAAAACTAGCCAAGAATCGGTAATGACAATAATAATTAATATGCTAAACCAAAAAGCAATAGATAGTAAATTATCTTTCCAAGAGTTTGAAAAAAAACTTTCTTTAAGTCGAGAGTAAAAACGGCGTAAATAAAAGGAAGGGGAAATTATCGTTTTCATTAAGTGTCTCCAAGCCTCATCCACTGTCATTCCTAAACGAAAACCTACAGTAGTGATGAGATACTCATACGTTTCGTCTCCTAGTAACAATAAATTTTTTGAATGATGAGCTTTGATATGGCCTTTCTGGTAGTCTTTGAAATTAAGAGTCAATGTTAGGATAGAAATGAACGAGCCTAGCCAGATATTGAATTTTTTATATTCAAAAATAGAATAATGACTACAAGCATGCACAATAGTAAGTCGAAGTTTACGTAAACCGTGAATTGTCAGGCACCATCCTAAAGGAAGTAATAACAGATAAAAACCAGACTGATTTACAGATAAATCACTAACACAAATTCCTAAGATTAAGGCGAAAAAGGTTGACCATACATTACTCAACGCCGTTTGCTGATAAGATTTTTCACCTTGATAGGGTTTTGCCGTCAGATTAGTTAGTAAAGGTTGAAGCCAATTTGGCAAATCTCTTCGCATCGATTCTCTAACGTCATCTTCTAGAAGTTGTTCATTCAGATGACAATTTCTCGAATGGATCGATTCAATATTATCTGTTGCGAACCTTTTCATGACAACATTATAAGTTGGTAGCATAAATTACCTCTAAGTATCAATACAGCAAATTTTTAATTTTTGACCACAGGTTATATGTATCATCTTTTTTTATAATCCAAAAGACTGTTTAAGACTGTGTTTTGTAACGAACTGTCAAGGAAATGTATTAAAATAGCTTACAATGATGCGTAAGAATACGCTATAATTGCTGAGAATCTTATCATGACCTAATCTTATGGATGTTGCAGAAATTTTACAATTTGCTGATCAATTGATCTTAAATAAGACAGGAAAACGTTTAGATGATCTGCAAAAAACTGTAATTACAGGAGTTTATGATGGAAAAACTTATGAGACAATAGCGGATGAATGTCATCGCAGCGAAAGTCGCGTTAGAAGTGTTGGACGTAAACTATGGCAAATTTTATCAGAATCTTTAGGAGAAGATGTTAATAAGCATAATTTTTGTTGGACAATCGAAAGAGTAGCAAACAATCAGTTTATTTTAGGAAATAACAATATTAATTATTGCCATAATAATAAAGAATTTTCTGAAAATACAGAACAAGGTATTAAGAATCAACTCTATTATGATTTAACTATTGCTCCTAAAATTAATCGTTTTTGCGATCGCATTTCCGAAATTGATACTTTATTTAATTGGATATTAAACCAAACTACTAATTTAATCTCCATCTTAGGATTATCTGGTATTGGTAAAACCACACTCGTTAAAAGATTTATAGACTTACATCAACAAAAGTTTGAAGTTATTATTTGGAGAAGTTTAAAATTTCCAAAATCCCTAAATTTACTAATTAACGACTTATTAAATACTTGTCAACAAGAACCCAAAGCAACTATAAATGATAAATTAAAACAATTATTTGATATTCTCACAAATAAAAAATGCTTAATAATCCTTGATGATGTACAAAATATCTTTACTCCTCATCAATTTGCGGGAAAATATCAACCAGAATATCAAGATTATCAAACCTTATTCAAAATGATTACAGAAACCCAACATCAAAGTAGCGTCATATTAATGAGTCAAGAACAATGTCCAGAAATGGAATCTTTAGATGAAGAATTATATCCCATTAAGTCTTTAGAATTATCAGGACTAGAAAATATAGATATTCTCAAAAATACCGGATTAAAAGATGAAGATACTTGGTTAAATTTAATGATATTATATACAGGTCATCCATTGTTTCTAAAAACTATTACCATCTCAATTAAAAAGATTTTTAATGGTAAAGTTGGTGAATTTTTAGCAGAAAATGAATTAGTAATTACTCAAGAAATGCAATCTTTATTTAGTCAAATATTTAACAAAATATCACCCATTGAACAACAGATTATTTTAGCATTGAGTAAATGTAATCAACCTGTATCTAGAAAAGATTTAAAAATTACCTTAGAATTATCTTCTACTAATTTTATTAATGGGTTAGAATCTCTACAAAAAAGGTATTTAATTCACAAAATTATAGAGGATAACATATTTTTTCATTTATCTCCTATTTTCAGGGAATATGTCAGAAATTTTTGTTAAGATTACAGGACTTACGCAAAATATTCCTCAAAACCTCATTTCTCTGTGTTCTCTGTGCCTCTGTGGTTCGTTATTGGTTGCGCCATTTTAACAATTTCTCCACGATGTAATTCATAACGTATATCGGAATTGTCAGGAAGCCAGTTAACAAATTCCTCGAGTGTAACAATTTTAGTTAAGGTTTGAATCATGACTTTTAAGAATTATTGATAATGACAACATTATTAAGACTTACCCAGGAAGTAATCAAAAACCTAATTGTTTCGTAGGGGTAATTCATGAATTACCCCTACTTTCGTGATGTTTTCCGTTTTGCATTTTAAGCTGATAGCTGATAGCTACTTTACCAACCGCACAAAATTCTTCTTACCCACCTGTAACACCTTATCATATAAATCATCAGGTGTAAAAAAACTTAAATCCGCATCAGCAATCTTATCACCATTTATCCTCACTCCACCCTCCTGAATTTTCCGTTTACCTTCGGCTGTACTTTTACATAAACCGGTAGCACCTAAAATAAACGCTAATTTCGCAGGGAATTGAGGAATAGCAGCCACAGAATACTCCGGTAATGCTCCCTCCCTTCCACCAGTTTTAGCAGCCTCTCTAGCCTGATTAGCTGCCGCTTCACCGTGATATTGACTGACAATTTCCCAAGCTAAAAACTCTTGGGCGTAGCGCGGGTTTTCTGGCAGACTATCCAAAGGTAAATCCGTCAGCAATTCAAAATACTGCGACAGTAAATTATCTGGTATACCTTGAAGTTTTTGATACTTTTGGGAAGGATGTTCTCCTAAACCCACATAATTACCTAAAGACTTAGACATTTTTTGGACACCATCAGTCCCAATTAAAATTGGTAATAACAGTCCAAATTGAGGTTTTAGACCAAAATGACGTTGTAGATCTCGTCCCACAGCGATGTTAAATTTTTGATCAGTCCCTCCCAATTCCACATCAGCTTCCACAGCCACAGAATCATAACCTTGCATCAGTGGATACAGGAACTCATGGAGAAAAATAGGACTCTCTTGTTTATAACGTTCCGCAAAACCTTCCTTAGCCAACATTTGTCCGACCGTCATTGTGGAAAGTAACTCCAAAGTTTTCCCCAAATCTAGACGGGAAAGCCATTCTGAGTTATAACGGACTTCTAACCTACCGGGAGTATCAAAATCTAAAATAGGACGGACTTGGTCAAGATAAGTTTGGGCATTTTGTGCCACATCAGCTTCCGTAAGTTGACGACGCACCTCAGATTTACCAGTAGGATCACCAATTCGGGCAGTAAAATCACCAATAATCAGTACCGCTGTATGACCAGCATCTTGAAAAGCCCGTAATTTCCGTACAGGTATACTATGACCCAAATGAATATCTGCCCCAGTCGGGTCAATACCGAGTTTAATCCTTAACGGACAGTCAGAATTGAGTAACCGCTTTTCCAAACTTTCCGGATCATTATCACCATTATGGGGAAAAATTTCTGCCACACCACGATGCAACCAAGAGAAACTTTGCGTCATACTAAGAAATTCGCTATTAACTATACTTTCCACTCTAAAAGTTAAGGTTGTTATGTTCACAAACCAATTATCTGTTCTTTTTCCTGTCAGATTACTATAATTGCAAAAAATTAACTGTCTTTTTCCATTTAATGAATTACATTTAAATTTACAAGTGAGGAAGTGAGATCGCCGTGTCGTCTAGGACTTTTGCAAACAAACAACCACAAGAGAAGGATTCATCTGGATTTGAGTTTTTTAAGGGAGTAGGTCAGATAACTGGGGGTACGCTGCTATCCATGACACTCTTAACAAGCTCTATTGTGGCGGGAACACTGGTAGGTTTAGCCATTAGTTTCCGTAATTTACCAGATGTTAGACAAATAAAAAACTTTTTCCCCTCGGAAACAACTTACATATACGATATAAAAGGCAAACTTTTAACTGGCATCCACGGAGAGGCTAACCGAGAAGTAGTACCATTAAATAAAGTTTCCCCCAACCTCAAACGCGCAGTTTTGGCCAGTGAAGATGGTCACTTTTACGATCATCACGGGATTAATCCCACTGGTGTTGGCCGTGCCGTCATAGTCAACATGGTAGCAGGTGGAGTAAAAGAAGGTGGTTCTACCATCACCATGCAGTTAGTAAAAAACTTATTTTTGTCTCAAAAACGGGCATTTACGCGGAAGTTAGCCGAGGCTGTCCTAGCAATTCGGTTAGAGCAAATCCTCAGCAAAGAGGAAATTCTAGAAATGTACCTCAATCAAGTTTATTGGGGTCATAATAACTACGGTGTGCAAACAGCAGCCCGCAGTTATTTTAATAAATCAGCAGAATATTTAACTTTGGGTGAATCAGCCATGATGGCGGGTTTAATCCAAGCACCAGAAGAGTTTAGCCCTTTTGCAAGCATGAAATTGGCCAAACAGAAACAAAAGGAAGTTCTGGGGCGAATGATCGAATTGAATTGGATTACCCAAAAAGAATATGATGATGCCCTGAAACAACCAATTAAACTGGGTAAAATCAGGTCTTTTCAAGGTAGTGCCTCACCTTATATTACCAATACTGTAGCCCAAGAGTTGGCGAAAAAATTTGGACGTGATTCTCTGCTCAAAGGGGGAATGCGCGTCCAAACTACGGTTGATGCTAAATTCCAAGCAATGGCCGAAGAAACCGTTAGAGATTGGCATGAAAAGCTTCAGTCTCAAGGGTTGAATAAGAATCAAATGGCCTTAGTGTCAATTGATCCCCGCACCCATTTTGTGAAAGCCCTTGTCGGTGGTGTAGATTACAAAGCCAGTGAATTTAACCGAGCTACACAAGCTCAACGACAACCAGGCTCTTCATTTAAACCATTTGTTTACTATACCGCCTTTGCTACTGGCAAATATGCACCAGATAGCACAGTGATAGATGCTCCAGTCAGCTACCAAGATGGTAATAATAGGTACTTCCCAAGAAACTATGATGGTGGCTTTGCCGGAGCGATGTCAATTCGCAAAGCCCTCGCTCAATCTCGAAACATCCCAGTGATTAAACTTGGTAAATCGGTGGGGATGAATAAGGTGATTGAAACCTGCCGGACATTAGGAATTATGAGTCCCATGGAACCTGTTACCTCTTTACCTTTGGGTGCTATTGCTGTCACTCCCTTAGAAATGACTAGTGCTTATGCTACATTGGCTAATTATGGCTGGCAGTCACCACCTACAGTAATTGTCCGCATTACCGATAGTGCTGGTAATGTGATTCTCGATAATACACCTAAACCGAAACAAGTTCTTGATTCTTGGGCATCGGCAGCCACCATTGATATCATGACTTCAGTAATTACTGAAGGTACAGGTAAAAATGCTGCGATAGACCGTCCCTCTGCTGGCAAGACAGGAACTACATCCTCAGAAAAGGATATTTGGTTTATCGGCACTGTGCCGCAGTTAACTACTGCTGTCTGGGTGGGTAGAGACGACAGCAAACAACTGGCTCATGGAGCAACTGGTGGTGTCATGGTGGCCCCCATTTGGCGGGACTTTATGATGAAAGCACTCAAGGGTGTGCCTGTAGAAAAGTTTAAGCCTCCTTCTCAGTTTCCCCGTCCCAAATCAAATTTCAGTAGGGGCGAAGCATTTGGAAGATAAATTATCGGTCATTGCCAAAAATAGTTCTCCAAATGCTTCGCCCGTACAGTTGTCAGTTGTCCGTTGTCCGTTGTTCGTTGTCAGTGGGAGAAAGAATTTTCCCACTGCCTCCCCTGTTCCCAGTTATTTTGTTTGTTCCAATTCCGCTTTCATCCTTTCTAATGTCACGTTCATTGGTTGAGTCGAGGGAGGATATTATTCCTCGCCCCTCTCAGTTAGATCCGGGCGTGCGACTTTCACCGCACCCGGCTCCCGATGTTCTTAGCTTCCGCTTTTGCTCATGTGGATATAATCGTGGCAGCTTTCGTGTATGGCTAGAAGGTTTTTAGGTTTACCATTCTTATGGTTTCCATCTATATGATGTAAATGTACCTTCTCGTCACTGAGCATTTTTAGACCACAATGACCACATTTATGGCTTTGCCGTTTAAGGGCTTTAGAGGTATGACTGTCATAGAGTTTACTGTTACGTTCGCTCCAATAACTCAAATCACCGTCGTAGGGTGATTTCTCACCTTTGACATTGATGTGTTTATTTTCGGAGTAAGGAACTGAGGGGAACGCCTTATCTAGTAATTTCTTGCTAGAGTAACCTCTAACTACAGGGGCTAATTTCTCAGCCTTTGTGGTAGCACCATAATTCGAGTTGTTGACGATGTGTTTTACTTTCTTGCGAAAAGCTTTGTAGTTATCCACTGAGGGGGTACATCTAAACTTTCCGTTTTTCTGGACTAAAAAGTTCCAGCCGAGGAAATCAAACCCATCTATCGCGGCGGTTAGCTTTGTCTTTTTCTCACTGACTTTCATTCCCCGCTCTGCTAAAAACTGACTGATTTTATCAAGTATAACGGTTGCATCGTCTTGGGGACGGAGTATTATCACCATATCATCCGCGTAGCGGACTGATGGCTCAATAATATATTCCTTGAAGGTTTTGTCTATGATTCTACAGTTGGATGTCCTGTGATATCTGTGAATACTTTCAATCCCATTTAAGGCGATGTTAGCTAATAGTGGGCTTACCACACCACCTTGAGGTGTTCCTTGTTCGGGAAACTCTGGATTAACTCCAGCTTTGAGACATCGGAAAATTCCTTGTCTTATGCTCTTGGGAGCAATGAGTCTGTCCATAATGGCGGTGTGGTTTATCCTATCAAAGCATTTTTCAATGTCGAGTTCTATAACTCGTTTATCTATTCCGTTGACGCGAGAATTTAGGTTATTGAACAGGAATTTCTGGGCATCGTGTGCCGAGCGTCCCGTTCTAAACCCGTAGCTCCTGTCATGGAAAGTTGCTTCGTGTGCTGGTTCTAATGCGTATTTAACAAGGCATTGATACGCCCTATCTGCAATAGTGGGGACTTTGAGAATCCGGGTTTTACCGTCCTTTTTGGGGATAGGTATTTCACGTAATCCCTGGTGTTTCCAGTCGTTACATTCGGTTCTGAGTTTTTCGCTCAGTTGAAACCTTTGCTCAAAAGAGAGCGCGGTTTTCCCGTCTATTCCCGCTGTCTTTTGACCAGCGTTTAGCTGTATTACTTGACGAATAGCCAGTAATCTCGCTGCGGTTGATTTCAGAATCAGCTTTTGTAGGGACTTTGCTTTGCGCTTGTCTCCAACAAGAACAGCTTTATACACGCGTTTTTGTAGGCGGAATAAGTTACGGCGGAATTTCTTCCAAGGCAACGTCTTCCAGGATTCACGCTTAGTTGTCTCTGTGTCTAATCATGCTCTGCGACCATTTGTGTATTCTGAACACCTCAGACCAATTACGGTCTGTCCTACCCGAATTGAAGGGATTCCGCTGCTCGTCTAGCCTACTTAGGGTTCGACCACCCTTAGACCTTCAACCCGTTTTTATTCGTTCCCTCCGTTGATTGATAGTTCCGTTAGGTGTAGCCAATTCAACCACTGGATTCCCTAGACTCGTACCGCTATCTGACCAATATGCGGCGGGAATTATGCTCCAGTGAAGTCAGGATTTTGCTGTTGTGTCCTGCTCAATGTTCGGTTGCTTTTCTAGGCTGGTGTTTCACCGTAGGAACTCCCCATTAGCACCAGTGTCACCCCACAACGGATGTCTGATTATGCCCTGTTCCCAGCTTCGACCTCCCGAAACCGAGTCGGGTCATCGTGGGCAGATAGGGAGTCATACCTGAGTCTGGTAGATGGGACTTTCACCCATATCAGACCGAGAGTTCAACCTTTTCCATGATTGGATTGGGTTGGTTAGCTTATGTACGGGCTGATTACCGTGATTCAGCTAACAACGAATCGCACTGATCAAACATTTGCTGTGGAGTTACGCCAAACTGACCTAGTTGAGTTTTTAGTTGCTGTATGGTCATTTGCGCCATGAAATCCTCTGATAGCTCGAACCGCTTCATAAAGACGCGATATCTGTCCATCATGGATTCCATTTGCTCAATAAACAGCTTTTTGCCCTCGCGGTCAAATTTGCCGTAGCTGTTGCCAAGCTGAATCAGTGCTTGATAATCTTCAAACAATTGCTTGGCTTCTTGCTGGACTATTTCCGAGTCGAAGAATCCCATTTTGCTTTTCTTTAACTGAGTGCTATGACTTCAGTAGCTTCAAATTTTGCCTCTGTTCCCATTTTAGTGTAGAAGATTCATCTAGGGAAACCACTTCGGTTCAAGTAGGAGTTTTTACCGAAATTTCACTACTTGACCTCAAGTGGATAGAGTTAGGGGGGATGTTAATGAAGTTTGGTTGATAAAAACTTACTTAAGAAAGAAGCGATACTCAAGGCTTTGGACATTGATTGAGGCTTAACTGTTTCATTGGCTTGGATTGGCAAAAGGGCAGCGTATTTTAAAGCTAGTGGTTGTTGAGGATTAATTTTTAATGCTTGACCGATGTAGACTTTACTCATGCCTATAAATTTCTGGTGAAAATGGACTACTCCCAGTAGTGCGTAGTAATCACTGTTATTTAGGTCTAATTTAATAGCATCTCGCAGTTCTTTTACTGCTAAGTTCCAGTTTTCCTGTTTATAATATTCTACGGCTCTCTCATAGTAAGCTTGAGCATAGTTTATTGGCTCTGGTTTGAGAATTGTGGTTGAAGATGAGGTGTCTGGAGATATCTGGTTTTCTTCTTGGGGGATGATAGATTTAGATTGATTAGCTAGTGGACTGTTTGGTTTTTGGTGTGATAGATAGACTATATTTAACGTACTTAATTCCTGTGTTATCTGACATGACTGAGGTAATGAATGATATTGCTCATACCCATAGGATGTAACTACGTCTTCATAAAATAATTCTGCTTCTTCAGCAGACATTGTTGATATTGCCTGAATGCTAGAAGCTTTGATAGCAAGGACTTTCTGTGGATCTAAAACTTCTGCTTCTGAGCGTAGTAAATTTATTGCATCTAAGCGTTTTTTTGTATGGTTGAGTTGTTCATAAGCTGGATTAATCAATTGTGTAAATACTGCTTGAGCTAATTCCTGATCTGGTTGGTTATGCTTGATATAGTTATCAGGATGTAGCAACTTTGCTAGAATATAATACCGTTTACTGATTCGACGTTCATCAGCATTCACTGACACCCCTAGCACAGCGTAGGGATCAAAAAGCAGGTTTAACCATTCTGTTGATAGAAAATTGAGCGACATCATATCATTATTTACAAATTAATCTTGACTATTACTGAATTTTATCTTAAAGTTCCATTCGATATTTTGAGCATGACTGTCAAGCAAGCAATGATTCTATATTATTACAAAAAAAGGGAAGAGGGAAGAGGGAACAGATAATAAACTAAAGTTTCACCAGTTCGAAACTTCAGTCAAAAAAAAAGATGTTTTTAAAATATACGTAGCCCGAAAAAACAGTTTCATTATTTCAATCTCATGTTTTTAAACATGAGTTTTCTCTGTTCTCTGCGATGCACTGAGCTTGTCGATAGCGAAGCGTGGCGTAAGCCATAGTGTTGCCCGTTCCCTGTTCCCTCTGAAGAATTAATCAGTTCATGAATCAAGTAGAATGGCTATAGATAAAATGATCTTAACTAAACGAAAAAGCCGGACTATTGCTGCTATTTTAGCCTTTTCTGGCACATTAACGATTTCGGGTTTACATAAATTCTACTTGGGACAGCCACTTTGGGGAATACTGTATGTTCTATTGTCTTGGACACCGATTCCCAAGGTAGCTTGTGCTATTGAAGGGGTTTGGTATTTAACTCAAGATGAAGAAACTTTTGATCGGTATTTTAATTTGGGTGAATCAGTAATGAAGGTATCAACCCAAGTTGGGAATCAAGTAGAATCAGTTGCTAATGCTTTGCGTGAGTTAGAAGCACTCCGTCAAGATGGATTAATTTCTGAATACGAGTTTGAGCAAAAACGTCGGCAAATGTTAGATCAGATTTAGGTAATTGGTAGTTGGTAATTGGTCATTGGTCATTGGTCATTGGTCATTGGTAATTGGTAATTGGTAATTGGTAATTGGTAATTGGTAAAAGGATCAGGTTAATAATGAATAAGTGGCTACCTTTAAATCTGAAATTGCAAAAGCTTCGCGCCAAGCTGCTGAATGATCCTTATTATCGTTTACAGTCGGGGGAAGAGGTACAAATGGCAGCTGAATTGGGTTTGGGTATTGATGCTAATCAAGCAACTGTGGATGATTGGCTGCGTTTACCTGGGTTGTCAATTCACCAAGGGCGATCGCTTGTGGAACTTTCTCGCGCTGGTGTGATATTCTATTGTATCGAAGATGTGGCTGCGGCTTTGGGTTTGCCAGTACAACGATTAGAACCGCTCAAGCCTTTGCTGAATTTTAATTATTATGATCAAAATTCCCTCGATAAACCCCAGCAAGTTAACCCTAATACTGCTTCGGTAGAAAGTCTTGCCAAAATGCCTTTTATAGATTTATCCCTAGCACAGACAGTTGTGGAAAACCGTCTGGCTGCTGGTTCTTACCGGAGTTTAGCAGATTTTCAACAACGTTTAGAATTATCTGGGGATGCGATCGCTCAGTTGATGTATTATTTGCGGTTTTAGTCAGTTTTCAGTTGTCGAAGCATTTGGAAGATAAATTATCGGTCATTGCCAAAAATAGTTCTCCAAATGCTTCGCCCGTACAGTTGTCAGTTGTCAGTTGTCAGTGGACTAGATTAAGCCGATACGGTCAAGAGGCCAGAAGCGAAATGTAGCACGACCTATGACGTTTTGACGGGGGACAAAACCCCAATAGCGAGAGTCATTACTATCATTGCGGTTGTCTCCCATGACGAAAAATGCGCCTTCCGGGACTTTGATTTCTGGAAATGGGCTATTTGGTGGTTCGGCAATGTAGTCTTCTGTTAAGGCTGTACCGTTGAGGTAAACTTTGCTTTGAGCGATGCTAATTACTGCTCCTGGTTCACCAATTACCCGTTTGATAAAGGCTTGGTTTTGAGAATATCCGCGTCTTTGTAATTCTGGTGGTGAGTTAAAAACGATGATATCGCCGATTTTAGGAGGATGAATCCGGTATGATACTTTTTCTATGACCAAGCGATCGCCTGTGTGTAAAGTAGGGTACATTGATTCTGATGGAATCAGGCGTGGTTCAGCGATAAATGTCCGAATTAGCAGAGCTAAACACAGGGCAATAGTTATTAAAACTAAATTTTCCTGCCAACCACTCCAGATTTTTGTTTGTGAAAAAGCATCTTTTATATCACTTTCGTGAGGAGTCATAGTTAACAGTGTAAGGGGGATAGAGGAGTAGGGGGAGTTGGGGAAGTTGGGGGAGTTGGGGGAGTTGGGGGAGTTGGGGGAGTTGGGGGAGTTGGGGAAGTTGGGGGGGAAAGAATTTTCCCAATGACAACGGACAACGGACAACGGACAACTGACTAATGACCATTATCTGATTTAGCGGTAATGACTTCTGTGGGACGGAGGACTTTTTCACCTAAATGAAATCCGCGACGGACAATTTTAGTGATTGTTTGGTCTGGGATATCTGTTCTTTCTTCCCGATCAATGACGCGACATAAGTTAAAATCTGGTTCTGTGCCTTCTTGTAATTCTATAGGTAAAAGTTGGCGCTTTCCTAAAACACCGAGAAACTTGCGATTAACTGCACCTATGGATCTGGGTAAGCGTTCGATAAATTCTGGACTAGGATTGGGATTGTTTTCTAGATAGTCTAATAAAGCTTCTAAGGCATCAGCAACTTCTAAAAGTTCCAAGAATAAATCTTCTGTTTGGGCTGTAGTTTGGGTTTGCTGTTCTCTCAAAGACTGCTGTAATACTACATTATCTTTTTGCAGAATGCCGAGTTTTTGGACGAGTAATTCTCGTAATTCTAAACTAATTAGATAGTTTGGGGATAAGTCAGGCACGGGAAATCTCTTTAGATAGCACAGTTAGAATTTTGTTAGCCCAAGTGTTAATTTGGGAATGAGGATGATTGCTCAAAAGCGTTTCCGCAGTAATTACAGCTGCCCGCAGTTGTTTTTTTTGGGCAAAATTTTCAGCTTTCTGACTAGCTTGTTTGAAGCTGTCAACTATCATCATGGGGTTTTCCTTTGACAGCTACTAGGAATTTTCAACTCCTGATCTATATCTAATTTATTTTCCCGTTTTTGTAATTCAGCGTTAGCGGCAACGATTAATTGCCAATCAGTAGGTTTACTACAAAACTTGCCAGCAATACTACTAAGAGTATCTCCTGATTTTACGGTATAAGTGGCTAGTGGTGATGCTGGTTTAGGAATGACAGGGGTAATTACCTGGGGACTGAGATTAGGAGTAGTAGTAACTGTAGGTTTAGGAACTGTTGCGGTATATATAGCTGTTTGCAGGGCAAAAAAACTACCTCCTACACCGATAGTAATACCAATCATCAGCATTAAGATAGCGATGCCTGTTGTCCAGGATTTTGGCCGCTGGGGTAATTCTGCCAATGAGCGAATTAGAGAAACATCAGTATCACAATTAGGACAAATGTTGCCCTCAATTCCTTGATACCCGCAAACAGGACAATCAACTTTAGTTTTGGTGTTCATCGCGTAAGTCCCGTGATAATACTATGACTGGGTAATTCTTGATTTAACCAATGTTGCACATCTGGTTTTAATTCCCGCTATAAATGATCTACCTCATTAATATCACCACTGATGGCTGCATTTAACATCCGAGAGAGTTTGTCAGACATGGCATTAGCTTCAGTAGGGGCAACGGCTTTGGCTTGTTGGATAGCGAGAATACAACCTTGTACTAACTGGACTTCATCAGGTAAATTGCGAATTTCTCTTCTGGTTTCTTGACTGTGATCCTCCATGGAGGAGATATTATTAGTATTAATAGCAAATTGTAATTCTTGACTCAAGTTTTGTAATCGTTCTGGCTGAAGTTCAGGAATCATATTCTAATTCTTGATAGATTTTCTCATCTACCTGCCCCCTTGAAAAATTACAACTCACTTTGACAAAGGGATTATTTTTTAACCGACATTCCACACTTCATAATGTAGTATGAGCTTTTTCAACAATTATTCTTAATAAGTGTCAAAAGCTTATGTATTAAAACTTAAAATATTTGATAAAATATGTATTTTTAAAGACAATAAAAAATAAAATTAAGGAAATATTCGCATATTACAAAATGAAGTGCGGAATATGGGATTTAATTATTAATGAGAACTTAACTAAAAATCCGTCAACCAGTTCTAACCCTTGAGTAACCAAACCCGATAAAAATGGTCGGGTATGTTTGACGTGGATTTTGCCTTGTGCTAGTATCATTCCAAAGTTGACGGATACCCAGGGAACGCAAAATTATGACTCAGGCGATTACAAACCTCAACCAAGCGAACACTTCTATTCTCAAGGCTTTGAAGTGTAAAGAATGTGGAGCAGAATACGAACTTAAAGCCACTCATGTATGTGAATTGTGTTTTGGGCCGTTGGAAGTCAAATATGATTACAATGTTCTTAAAAGCTTAGTTAGTCGAGAAACTATTGAAGCTGGTCCCAATTCTATCTGGCGCTATCGTCACTTTTTGCCAGTTGCTACAGATGATTATATAGATGTGGGAACAGGAATGACTCCCTTGGTGCGTTCCCACCGTCTTGCCCGTCGCCTGGGTCTAAATAAACTTTATATTAAAAATGATGCCGTCAATATGCCCACCCTGAGCTTTAAGGATCGGGTGGTGTCAGTTGCCCTCAGTAGAGCGAGAGAATTGGGTTTTACGACTGTTTCTTGTGCTAGTACAGGTAATTTAGCAAATTCTACCGCAGCGATCGCAGCCTACGCTGGTTTAGATTGCTGTGTATTTATCCCTTCTGACTTAGAAGCTGGTAAAGTCATCGGTAGCTTGATTTATAGTCCTACCCTGATGTCAGTCAAAGGCAACTATGATCAAGTTAATCGTCTTTGCTCAGAAGTTGCCAATACCCACGGTTGGGGTTTTGTGAATATTAACCTGCGTCCTTACTACTCTGAAGGTTCTAAGACATTAGCCTTTGAAGTTGCAGAACAACTAGGTTGGCAATTACCAGATCATATAGTTGCCCCTTTGGCTTCTGGTTCTCTGTTTACCAAAATTTATAAAGGTTTCCAAGAATTTGTCGAAGTTGGTTTAGTAGAAGGTAAAGATGTCCGCTTCAGTGGCGCTCAAGCGGAAGGTTGTTCCCCCATTGCGAAAGCTTTTAAAGAAGGTAGAGACTTTATTCAACCAGTTAAACCTAACACAATTGCTAAATCCATTGCGATTGGCAACCCTGCCGATGGCGTATATGCTGTAGAAATCGCCCAAAAAACCAATGGTAATATTGAATCAGTTAATGATGCCGAAATTATCGAAGGTATCAAACTATTAGCAGAAACCGAAGGTATCTTTACCGAAACCGCAGGTGGTACAACCGTTGCTGTTCTTAAAAAATTAGTAGAAGCTGGCAAAATTGATCCAGATGAAACTACAGTGGTTTATATCACTGGCAATGGTTTGAAAACCCAGGAAGCAATTCAAGGCTACATTGGCGAACCTTTAACTATTGATGCTAAACTAGACAGCTTTGAACGGGCTTTAGAAAGATCCCGCACACTTGACCGCTTAGAATGGCAAGAAGTTACAGTTTAATCCTTTCACTACCAATTAATTGTAGTAGGGGTTTAGCAGTGCTAAACCCCTACCAACCAAATCACTCACTAACAATTAACGTTTAAACAATGGCTGTCAAAGTTTTAGTTCCCACAGTTCTACAAAAGTTTACAGAAAATCAAGCTGTCTTAGAATGTAGTGGTAGTAATATTTCTGAATTGTTTGATTACTTAGAAACAAGCTATCCTGCTATTAAGGGGCGTTTGCGGAAGCCAGACGGAGAGCCTTTACGGTTCTTAAATTTCTATGTCAACAGCGAAGATATTCGATTTTTACAAAATACAGAAACACCACTTGAGGATAAAGATGAAGTGAGTATTGTTCCCGCTGTTGCAGGTGGTTGAAACATCTCTGGAGGGTATGGGATTTTAAAAGTCCCAAATTACCCATTACCCATTTTATCCAACATACTTCGTGAAAAGTTACTATTTAAACGATTTTATCCGAATGATAGTCCAAGCTGCACAGAATCATGAAACTTATTAATTCATCCGTCTTTATCTGCGCTAATCTGCGTTAATCTGCGGTTAATTACTCTTAAAATCTTATTTTATATCTAAATAGCTGTAGCTATGCTCTAGTATGTCAAAATAAAAATAACTGACTACCCAAAAATTAGCAATGGCAGAAGAAACTAATCAAAATCAAGCGGGAGATGTAGCTTCTAATCCTGCTGCAACCGCCCCAGAAAAGCCCCCAGCAGAGACTAAAGCTGCCAAAAAGGAAAAACCCCCAGCATTGGAAGATAAGCCTTTTGAAGAGTTTATGCAGCAGCATTACCTCCCAGCGTTGCAAGAGGCAATTACTAAAGAAGGTGTGCCAGATGTGAATCTGACTTTTGCCAAGCAGAAGTATTCTATTATTGGTTTTAATTCAGCAGAAGAATGTTGGCAAGTTATTGGTTCTTGGCAAGGGGGACAGCGCCAGTTTAACGTATATTTTCCTGAAGAAAATATTCAAGGTAAAAAGGGATTTTCCTGTAATGAAGGTAAAAAACCCAGTACCTTGGAATCATTTCTAATTGATGAGCGCAAAACTACCCTAGAATTGTTGGTATCTCGGCTAGTGTACCGCTTAAATGGACAAAAGTGGCTAGGTAGAAATTAGAACTTTACAATTCATCGAAATAATAAGTAACGACTCCAGAAATGGGGTCGTTACCTATTCTGAGATGATCTGATTGCAGCATTTCTCTGAGTATAGTTTCCACTTCCACAATACCAGATCCGGTAGCCCTAACACCTTGAATTACAGTTAAACTACCACCATTAGCCTCTGCGGCTTCTATCAGTTTAACAATCAGTGGTTTATCAGTTGGTTTCTGGACTTGGGAAATAAATATCCTTTCATTCATGGGTATACCCAGAGGTGATAAACCTGCTTTTAGCCGCAAATTCTGCTCATATTCGTCAACCATATTCGGTATGATTAATAAATCATAGATTTGCCCCATGTAAAATAAACCGCAGGTAAATAGCCATAATAAACCAGTAGCGGTTTTGCCATTATATAACCGATGTAAACCGTTTATTCCCAAAAAACCAGCCCCACATAAGAGGTAAGAGACAAGAAGACGGTCTTTATTTTCGTTATTTTTTATGCTCATTTTATTTTATGTCCATCTAGGATTTACTGAGTTAAGAATCCACATTTCCATTAACTACCCCTTGTCAGCCTTCGATTCCCCAATTAACGATTGTATTTTTAATTCTAACCATGATTTACCTTTCTCCCGAACTTCAAGCTAGACTTTCCACTCCTTTAAAAATTGGCTCATTTGAGGTTAAAAGCCGAGTTTTACAGTCTCCGTTGTCCGGGGTGACTGATTTGGTATTTCGGCGTTTGGTGCGTCGTTATGCGCCAGAATCTATGGTGTATACGGAAATGGTAAACGCGACGGGTTTGCATTACGTTAAGCAGTTACCAATCATTATGGAAGTAGATCCTAATGAACGTCCAATTAGTATTCAATTATTTGATTGTCGTCCCGATTTTCTCGCGGAAGCAGCCATAAAAGCAGTGGCTGAAGGTGCGGATACGATTGATATTAATATGGGATGTCCTGTTAATAAAATTACTAAAAATGGTGGTGGTTCTTCTTTATTACGTCAACCAGAAATTGCGGAAGCAATTGTCCGAGAAGTTGTCAAAGCTGTAGATGTTCCCGTGACTGTGAAAACCCGCATTGGTTGGAATGATCATGAAATTACCATACTTGATTTTGCGAAAAGAATGGAAGACGCGGGAGCAAAAATGATTACTGTGCATGGACGGACTCGCGCTCAAGGTTACAATGGTAATGCGCGGTGGGAATGGATAAAAAAAGTCAAGGAAATTTTATCAATTCCTGTGATTGGTAATGGGGATATTTTCTCTGTGGAAGCTGCGGTAAAATGTTTAGAACAAACCGGCGCAGATGGGGTAATGTGTTCTCGTGGAACTTTAGGTTATCCGTTTTTAGTTGGTGAGGTTGATCATTTCTTAAAAACTGGAGAATTATTACCACCACCTAACCCCATTCAACGCTTAGAATGTGCGCGAGAACATCTTTTTGCTTTATGGGAATATAAGGGAGATAGGGGGGTACGTCAAGCTCGGAAACACATGACTTGGTATGCTAAAGGTTTTGCTGGTGCTGCTGATTTACGAGGTAAGTTAAGTTTAATGGAAACTGTTCAACAAGGTTTAGATTTAATTGATGGTGCGATAGAAAGATTAGCTTGTGGTTATGAAATTGAGGAAGAAACAGAATCTACTATTGCATTATAGAAGAAGTCAGGAGGAAGAAAGAAAGAAAAAGCAGGAGAAAGAATCAATTTGGGATAATTATGATGCAAACGAAAGTTTTTATCTGCATTGATTTAAAACCTATTTTTGATTATTTTTACTGATAACAGTTGAACATAAGCTAAGTGTAATTTCTATGTTCTTAAATTCCTGTCTTTTACAATAAACCCCGATAACGAATAAAAATCAAAATCACAGCCCAAGAACCTAATGCCACTTTAACAGCAACTAGGATATTTAATATAGGAAGAATTCCACCACTAAATAACGCCCCTAATTCTCCATGTGGTAACTCAAATCCCGACAAAGTTATCATTGCTAAAACAATGAAAACTAATACGGAAATCTTTTCCCAAATAGCAGCGTGCCAACGTTGGTAAATGTCCTGCATCCATTGGTATGATGAGGTAATTGCTATTAGTCCGATTGCTGTTCCTCCAGCCACCCCAGCCGCAAAACCACCCCCCGGACTCAAATGTCCCCTAATTGCTAATTCAATGCCCACTAATGCCGCAATTGTCGCCCCTAGACGAGCTAAAATGATGGATGGTTGATCTTTGAATTGATAGATGCTGCAAGATGGTTTTTCATTAGCTAATAAAAAATTAGCTCCGAGAATGGCAATAGTGAAGACAATAACTTCAAAGATTGTATCATATAGCCGATTTCTGAAAATAATCCCTGATACTGCATTGGGAACACCACTTTCTTTAACCACTGTTTCCACAATGGAAATATCTGGTAAATTTAGTTCGGAATTAGGCATAATCAGCATTTTCACAAATAAAGCTATTCCGGCTAAAATGTAAACTAATTTCATAAATTTTGCGCTCCTGAATCTAAAATATTGAAATATTGTAAAGTTGTTTTCGGTGATGAAAGTTTACTTTTCATAATCTTATAGATGCGTTCCACTCTAATTACAGTTTGGTATGTTTCCTGTTCTTGCTCACTTTTTTCTAATTGCACACAACTAGCATGAATTTCTTTTTCTATTAATGCCTGTTGTAAGGTTTCTTTAGTAGGATAATGTACGAGTTCTAGACGTAAATAATGTTCATTAAAAATGCTGCCGAAATCGTTTATGAGTTGTTGAAAATTGCTATCCTGATTTTTTTCTATTGACTGATTTTCCATGACACCAAGACGTAACACTAAAGATGAACGAACTGCGATCGCATAGAGGGTAATTGATAGCATTGTTCCCATTAATGCTTCTGTTAAAGCCACATCTGCTGCACCTAAAACTGCATCTACCATTGCCGCAACTGCACCGAGTACCCCACGAATGATTAAGGCATGATAGGGGTTAGTTTGAGTTACTAACATCCCCGCAGTTAAGGGTAATAAAGCAATGATTAAATAGAGATAAGTATCATTCATGTTTTTCCTCTGCTGTTGAACAATATGCTAATACATAACCCAGCATAGTATTCCAAATTGCTAAGGAAATAATGCCAAGAATAAGTAATGGCCATTCACTGGGTATTTTCAATAATAGTCCGACAATAATCATCATTGAACCTAACGTATCAGCAACAGAAAGTCCATGTAATTTGAATAATACTGATCTGTTGCTGACTAAATGAGAAGTTCCCCAAAACCAGAAAACTATGCCGATACCTATGCAGGTATAACTAAGAATGTTGATCATACTTCACCTAATCTTCTGAGGATATGTGCTAATAACATTAATGCGGCATTTCCTACCGTCAAAATAATCGCTGCGACTACACCAATCATCCAATCATCTCGTAAAACGGAAATTACGAGAATCATGATGGCTACTTTACTAGAAATGCTGCCAAAAGCTAACATTTTCTGCCAGGTATCATCACTTCTCCAAGCTTCATAAATGGGAATGAGTAGTGCTAAAATCATTGCCATTAAGACTATTTCTAGTTTCATGATTGTTTTCTCTTGGGTTTAATGTGGTGGACTTCATACCATCCTTCTTCGTGGTATTTCATGACGATGGTTTTGGGTGTAAAGGTAATTAGAAATATATCAAGAAAAATCAATAAAGGTGATCTGTTGAGTTTGACTTTTTCCATGATAATTTCTTCTTGATTATGGGGACGGAAGATAATTTCAAATGCCTCCATAAAAGCAACCGGAATAGCAACAAAGATTTTAATTATTACCTTTAACCAAGATTTTAATTTTTCTGGTGATGACTTACCACGTGGTAAAAGTAAGGCAATAATTACACCGATGATAATATTTGTTAAACTCACATTAGCTGTGAGTAATAACCAAATTGATAGTCTGAATATGAGATGTCCAATCATGGGAAAGCCATCCAAAATAATAGGATTAAAGTTAAACTCATGACACCAACTAAATGCTCAAATTCTTCAAATACACGAGGTAGAGATATGGATAATTTCTTGAAAATGAAATGATATCCTAACCAGCCCGCAGCAATAGTTAAAAGTGCTTTTGTGATATTGGTGATTTCATAAGCTGGAAGATAGATAATATTTGCCACAAATAATCCAGTAATTAAAAAGATTACTGATATCCAAAAACCGGATTTTGTTTTTTCTTCTTCTTCTTCTGCTTTTGTATGGGGGAGAAAAATAAATTTAGCAAAAGATATGGCTGTACCAACTGCGGCAATATTCATAACTATAAATTGCCAAGATTCTACATTTTTCATCGTTAATACCTTTGCCTCAAAACCTGACAACAAAGGCAAGCCAGAAATTGATAAACTAGCAATAACTAAAGGTATCCAAATATTAGTATGAATGGGTTTATTTTGCAGTTCTTTAAAGTTGCGACTGGGTAAAGAACCAGCAATCAAAAATAAAGACGATTTGACTAATCCATGAGTGAGGGCATAAAATCCACCTACAGCCGGTGCAGCGAGAATCCAGCCTAACTGGGAAATAGTGCTAAATGCTAACAGGCGCTTGGTATCCTTTTCAAAGACAGCATAGGATACACCCATTAAAGCTGTTCCCACACCAAAAATTCTGACTATAATATCAATTTCTTCGGAAACTAATGCACAACGTAATAAAGGCAAAACACTGGCTTTAACGACAATTCCTGACATCAATGCGGAAACTGGGGTTTCTGATTCAGAATGAGTTAAAGGTAGCCATAAACCGGAGACAAAAATCCCCGCTTTGATTAATAATCCCAGAAAAATTAGTGCTAGTGCTTCCGGGGGTGATCCTTTTAACCCGGCAAAATTAAAGGAATGATGTGTTTGATAAACTAATACTGCACCTACTAGATAAAATAACATTGCAGTATTGCTAACAAAGAGATACCGTAAACCTACCCAAATTGAGCGATCGCTACGGGGATAAGCAATCAACAGAAAAGCCGCAATACCGCTGACCTCTAAAGCCACATATAAACTAATGAAATCGGCACAGATAAAGGCAGCATTGAGGCTACCATGCACAATAATCATCTGGGCATAGAAAAAAGCCGTTTTATCACTGCGCCAGCAGTAGAGGGCAACAGCAGCCGTTACCAGGGCATTTGTGAAAATAAAATAACCACTTAACTCGTCGGCTACTAAGGTAATACCGAAACTATCCAGTAAATTCATTGTGATGGGTGATGGTTCAAGAAATAGCTGCAACCCATAAGCAGCAGAAGCAATAGTCCCCCACAATGTCAAATGTCGGTTCAGTTTGGGGACTAGAAAAATGATGAACCCTAGAAAAAATGGGGTAGCAATCCAAGCTAGTGTAATGGTATTCATGGTGTATTATTTTTTTCAATCTCGTTGCTTTCCAATGTGGGGTTATCCCGTGCTAATTTCATCACACCAACCAGCATCAAAGCCTGAATGGAAAACCCGATAACTATCGCTGTTAATATCACTGCTTGCGGAACTGGATCGGCATAAGCAATGTTTTTTACATCGGAAATAATGGGAGTAAATAAGCCTTGTCGTGATGCAATTAGTACATAAAAGGCAATCACACCTGTACTCATCACATCCATAGAGACAATTTTCATTACCAGGTTTTTTTTGAGGATGATGCCAAAAAAACCACACAATATTGTTATCAGTACGCACGCTTCTAACACGGGAGTTATTTAATTTTATGATAAAGTGCTGATTTAATATAAGCACGAATTTCTAGTGCTAAGTTAATCTTGACACTAAAATATTCTGATGATTATCATAGGTATATCTAATGATTTATGTTTTCTTTACTTTTAAAATATCTGTTGAGATAAATTTATCCTTTCACAACTTTTAAAGTTTGCAAAGTTTCATCTGCACAACCGGTAATAAAACCACCCATTTTTTGAATTTCTTGCAAATATTCTAAGGCTGATTTTGTAATTAGTTCTCCTGGCATTAATACGGGAATTCCTGGAGGATAAGGACAAATAATTTCTGCACAAATCCGTTCTAGGGTTTTCTCGAAAGGTAAGATCTCACTATCAGCAAAAAAGGCCTCACGGGGAGAAATGCACATAGAAGGGGCGATTATAGTATCTTTTTTATATTTACAGATTTTTTCCCGATTTGTCAAGTGGGGAATTTGGGTAAGATTATTTAAGGTTTGTACTAATGTTTCAATATCAGTTTTTGTGTTTCCTAGGCTAATAATAAATGTGAGATTTTGTAAAGATGAAAATTCTGGGGTTACTCCCCTGTCATTAATAATATCTTCAGCAGTAAAACCTGTTAAACCTAACTGAGAAATATTAACGGTTAACCGGGTTTTATCTAAATCTATAAAGCCGTTATTTTTTATATGATTTTGAGGTATTTGTAAAACCGATAAACTAGGAATTTTGTTGATTTTATCAATTGCTTCTTTCGCTAATTCCAAAGTTTGAAACATCAGGTTTTCTCCATGTATTGCCATTTGCTGACGTGCGGCATCTAGAGAAGCTAAAAGGATAAAACTAGGACTGGTAGATTGAACTAATTGCAAAGCTTTATTCACTCTATCCATATCAATTCTTTGACCTTGAATATGTAACATTGATGCTTGTGTCATTGCCCCCAATGTTTTATGAATTGATTGTACTGTTAAATCTGCACCTGCGGTTAAAGCAGATGTTGGTAATTCTGGGTGAAAATGAAAATGAGCGCCATGGGCTTCGTCTACAATTAAGGGAATATTATATTGGTGGGTAAGGTTTACCAATGCTGGCAAATTCCCACAAACACCGGAATAATTAGGATAAACTATCAGCACTGCTTTTGTATCTGGATGTTTTGCTAATGCTGCTTTTAATTCTTCTGGTGTAACGCTATATGCAATATCTAAATCTTCGTCATATTCAGGATTTATAAAAATAGGAATTGCACCAGAAAGAATTAAACCAGAAATAACTGAAGAATGGACATTGCGCGGCAGAATAATTTTATCTCCCATTCTACAAGTAGCGAGAATTGCGGCTTCAATTCCGCAGGTAGAACCATTAACTAAAAACCATGTTTTCTCTGCACCAAAAGCCTCCGCTGCTAGTTCTTGTGCTGCGAGAATTACGCTTTCTGGTTTGAATAAATTATCTAATTCTGCTAATTCTGTTAAGTCAGCACGAAAGACATCTTTACCGATTAAATCGGTTAAAAGTGGGGAAATGCCCGCACCGCGTTTATGTCCTGGGGTGTAAAATGGGGCGTGAGGACGGGTTGTGCAGGCTTTTAAGGCATCTATCAGGGGGGTTTGGTTTTGATTGAGCATTTTTGGGGGAAAAGGAAGTGTTTAGGACTTTAGGTAAAATTGATAAAGTATAGAATATAAAGAAATAATATGATATATTGTATTTAAATTCAAATCTTTATGCAGACCGAAACTATGACTAACGAAGAAGAAATATTTTTTGAGGAAGAGGAAGATCAAGAAATTGAGTCTCAACCGCTGAGTGAGTTAATTCCTGAATTAAAGCAAATTCGAGAAATTGTTGTTTCTGGTAGTGACTGGACAACAGCAACAATACTTGATCAGCTTCTTCGCAATAATATCCAATTAACTCCAAGATTTCAAAGACGAGACGCTTGGGATATAACACTCAAAAGTAGATTTATCGAATCACTTATACTTGGGTTTCCAGTACCACAAATAGTATTAGCAACTAGTCAAGAACAAGGTAAATTTATTGTTCTTGATGGTAAGCAACGCTTGTTAACAATTCTGCAATTTTATGGCAGGAGTGATGAAAACATACCAAATAATGCCTTTGCTTTAAGAAATCTAGAATTTAGACGTGATTTAATTGGCAAAAAATATGAAGACATAAGAAGTGATTTATTTTTGAGTAGAGATACTGATAATCTTGATAATCAAACTATTCGCACTATGCTTCTGCGGAATATAAAAGACGAAAATTTCCTTTAT
This sequence comes from Anabaena sp. AL09, assembly GCF_001672255.1. Classification (NCBI taxonomy): domain Bacteria; kingdom Bacillati; phylum Cyanobacteriota; class Cyanophyceae; order Nostocales; family Nostocaceae; genus Anabaena; species Anabaena sp. AL09. Next base: position 20,718 of record NZ_LJOQ01000106.1, on the reverse strand, counting down.
AAAATTTTTCTACGTTTGAATGTACAAAGTACACCATTATCAGCACAAGAACTTCGACAAGCATTACATCATGGTTCATTTATCAATTTTTTAGATGATCAATCAATTAAAAGTCAAGCTCTTAAAAAAATATTCAAATCACCACATCCTGATTTTCGGATGAGAGATGTCGAACTATTGTTACGTTATGTAGGATTTCATTATTTTCTATCTAAATATAGTGGAAACCTTAAATCATTTCTTGACATGACCTGCACAGAACTTAATAAAGATTGGAATAACAAACATAATGATATTAAAAATGTAGTTAACCAATTTGAGGAAGCAGTACAAACAACTATTAATATATTTGGAGACAAAAACTTTTTTCGTATGTGGTTAAGCAATGATAAAAAATATAGAAGACGCTTTAATAGAGCAATTTTAGATGTGATGGTATTTTATTTTTCAGATGAAATTATCAGACAATCTGCTGAAAGAAATCAAGACAAAGTTCAAGAAGCTTTAAAAAAATTATGTTCATCAAATAACGACTTTAAAGAAGGTGTTGAAGGAACAACCAAAAACATTAGTCAAACTTACAATCGTTTTAGATTTTGGGGCGAAAGTCTACTAGAAGTTTTAGATGTAGAATTTAACCTACCTCAATTCGTTGATAATCGTATTATTTTCAATGGTTTGAGATAGGTTGTTATCTATAATATGTCAAAATCAGCTAGATTTCGTACTTTAACTAGAGAGTTAAATAGGTTAAAAAAACAATTTCTTCCTAAGATTAACCCAACGGGTTTATATTCTGAGAGTCAGTTATCTAAAACTGCTGCATATAGAGTTTTAGCTCATGCTGAAATTGAATCTTATCTTGAAGAAAGAGCTTGGGAAGTTGTTCAAAATGCCAAAACTATTTGGGATAAAAGCGGTAAAAATACTCGGACTTTAATATGTCTACTTGGGTTTTCTGGTTTAACTATGGATAAACCACCAGATACACTTACACCACAAAAGGGAAGTAAAACAGTTAAAGAGGAAAAAGTCAAGATATCAAAAAAAATAGATTTAGCTGTGGAAAGTTTTCAAAGAGTTATTAGTCAAAATCATGGAGTCAAAGAAGATCATATTTTGTCCTTACTTTTACCCATAGGGATAGATAGTGATGATTTAGATCCTGCTTGGCTTGCTACCATGAATACATTTGGAGAAAAACGAGGTCTTGTAGCCCATAAATCAGCTACATCATACATGACTATTCAAACTCCAGATCCTGCAAATGAATTAAATACTGTAACCCAAATTACTGATGAACTTTTAAGAATAGATGAATTAATCAATAATTTGATAGAATAAAATGTAAAATATTCTTACTTTGAAAAAATCAAACAATATGAACTTAAAAGATATCAAACAAAAACTATTCCCCATTATCAAAATCACCTCCACCGCACTCATCACCAGCGCTATTGGTTTAGAATTATGGAATCTCAATAACCAACTACCCAGTATCTTAACCCCTGCTTTAATCATTGCCCATATTGCCCTATCCGCTCATTTTATTGAAGCATTAATTGCCGCTTATTATGCCCCAACACGCAATCAGACAGCAATCAAATATGCAACTTATACATTTTTTGTCGGTACAGTTGGTTTATTAGAATTGTGGGAAAATCAGGATATAGCAGCAGTTAGCAGTCAGAAAGAAGAATAATCTCAAACCTAAATTAAGGAACTGCAAGTTGATATAATTGCCCTTTTGAGGTCGCCGCGAGATTAGATTGGGCTAAACTCTTAATCTCATTCTGTCAGTAGAATCTCAGTGGCTTGGCTCCCTGAGAGTGTCAATCCTACAGCCTCCTTAGTGGAAATAGATAACTCGCGCATCTATCTTATGGTATTTCAACACGCTAGATAAACACTCGGCTTCTTCTCTTTTACTAGAACTCCCAGCGTATATATAAGTCCCAAGCCGATGCTTGGCTAAAAATGCGTCAGAAACATAGCTTCTGACAACATTTAATAATTGATCTGAATTACCAGGAATAACAACCACATAAGGGCGGTTTGGCACTTTACCAATGACGATCACATTATTCTGCTGGACAGTATTCACCGATTTGCTAACTTGAGGCAAACTTCGGGGAATACAATTGGGTGCTTGCCCCCAAGCCTTGGATAATAAACTATGCCATAAAACAGTTGTAATTATGGCTGTAATTAGATACTTGTTCATACCATTTTAGATTTTAGATTTTTTTATACCACCAATGACTCCAACCATCCTCCACCTGTTTGAACTATCCTTATACTTGAAACCAAAATCTAAAATTTACAATGCTAAGAGCCGGAATTGTCGGACTTCCCAACGTCGGAAAATCAACCCTATTTAACGCTGTAGTCGCTAATGCTAAAGCTGAAGCGGCTAATTTCCCATTTTGCACCATTGAACCGAATGTTGGCATGGTTTCAGTACCAGACGACCGGTTAGACGTTCTCGCAAAAATTGCTGGTTCTGCACAAATCCTAGCAGCCCGTGTTGAATTTGTTGATATTGCCGGTTTAGTCAAAGGTGCAAGTCAAGGAGAAGGACTGGGTAATCAATTTTTATCCCACATTCGGGAAGTTGATGCCATAGTTCATGTTGTCCGTTGTTTTGAAAACGATGATATCATTCACGTAGCCGGTTCTGTTGACCCAGCGCGAGATATTGAAATCATTAATTTAGAACTTGGTTTATCTGACTTATTCCAAATTGAAAAACGGATTGATAGAAGTCGCAAACTCGCACGCACTAGCAAAGATGCCCAGGTTGAAGTAGAAATTCTCGAAAAATTAGCCGCTGCTTTAAATGAAGGCAAATCTGTCCGTCAAGTTGGTTTGAATGCCGAAGAATCGGAAATTATCAAAGGCTTAGGACTACTTACCAATAAACCAATTATTTACGCTGCTAATGTTTCTGAAGAAGATTTAGCCACAGGTAATGATTTTGTCGAAAAAGTTCGAGAAGTTGCTGCGGTCGAAAATGCCCAAGTTGTCATTGTTTCTGCTCAAGTAGAAGCGGAATTAGTAGAATTACCAGAAGCAGATAAAGCTGATTTTCTGGAATCTTTAGGTGTCAAAGAAGGTGGTTTAAAATCTTTAATTCGCGCAACTTACACTCTATTAGGTTTGCGGACTTATTTCACCTGTGGACCAAAAGAAACCCGCGCTTGGACAATTAACGCCGGAATGTCTGCACCTCAAGCCGCAGGAGTTATTCACTCTGATTTTGAACGGGGATTTATTCGTGCAGAAACGGTCGCTTATCATGATTTAGTAACTCATGGTTCAATGAGTGCAGCCAAGGAAAAAGGCTTAGTTAGAAGTGAAGGAAAAGAGTATATTGTTCAAGAAGGTGATGTAATGTTATTCCGATTTAATGTCTAGCAATTAATGAATTAACACAGTTTAAATTAGCCAAGACATATATCCAAATAAATTCTTGTCTGGTGGGTTTCTGTCTACCTAACACCGAAAATATATGTCTTCCCTGGTCTTTTTTACAGCTTAAATTCAATTCTCAATCTTCATCTTTAATAACAAGTCCCAATGACTTACAGCAGTTCCCGCTATTATAAAGTACAGATATGAATAATTAAACTCTTATGGTGCGGGTATCTTGCCCGCCAATAGTGTACAAAATCACATTAATATCATCTATAAACAGATGCAGTCATTTTTTTAACACCATATCTACGGATACTACGCAAGTGTTATTAGTACAGACCATCCATCTTAGCATTAGTTACAGATTTTGCGTTTATTAGTAAAAAATTTAGTAGATATACTTGACAAACTGATAATTGCTATGTAATCTATAAAAAGTTTATCGTGCATACAATTACCAAGACTAAGGCTAGATAATTATGCAGTATACAGAGAAATTGATCACCAAAGATACAGAGAACTTGATCACCAATGAGGGGCTTTTTGATGATCAATTATTTCGGCAAAGCGCTGAGATAGTTGTATCCAAATTAGAAAAATACTTAGCTGACTCATCAATCAGAGGACTAGCACTCAGTAATCCTTATGACTTGTCCCAAACAGCAAAAGAGATCATGAATCAGGGACAGAACGATCAGGCTTTATGTAATCAAGAAAAGCTAGAAGCAATTATTGATTTATACATTAAAACCGGAATACAAGTGTACTCACCCGGTTATATGGGCCGACAATTTTCTGGTATAATTCCCCTAGCCGGTCTGATTGATTTAATTAGTTCCATCGTCAGTCAACCCTCCTCCTTCTATGAAGCAGGGCAATTACCCAACGTAGTTGAGCGGATTATGGCCGATGAGTTTAACCAATTTATTGGTTGGAATCCTGATACTTTTGCCATGGTGACCACCTCCGGGGGGACATTAGGTAATTTAACCGCTCTTTTAGCAGCTAGAAACGAAAAATTTCCCCAGATTTGGTCAGAAGGTATTTCTGCATTGGGAGATCAATATCGTCCGGCCATTGCTGTGAGTGAAGATGCACATTATGGCATTTGTCGGGCTGCGGGGATTATGGGAATCGGAGAAAATCAAATTATCCGTTTACCAATTAATCAGAAAAAACAAATCTGTATAGACCAGGTACGTCCTACCCTAGAAGCAGCAGAGAAACGGGGGCTAAAGATTTTCTGTGTGGTAGCTTCAGCAGGAACTACTTCCGTAGGTGCTTTTGATACAATTGATGAATTAGCACAAATCACCAAAGAGAAAAATATCTGGCTTCATATTGACGGCGCTCATGGTGCTAGTTTACTGGTTTCTGACCAGTTGCGCCACAAATTAAAAGGAATTGAAAAGGCAGATTCCTTTGTCTTAGACGCTCACAAAATGATGTTTTTACCTGGGGTGTGTACCCTTCTTTTCTATAAGAATAAAGAAAAGAGCTATGGAGCATTTCGTCAGAACGCTAGTTATGTCTTTGAAAAAGTTCCTGATATCTATACTCAATTCGATAGTGCAGAACAGAATTTTGAATGCACTAAAAGACCCTTAATCATGAACTTGTGGGTATTATGGGCACTCTATGGAAAGGACATATTTGCCAACAAGATCGAGTATTTATGTCAGTTGACCCAAGAAGCCTATCAAATACTCAAACAGGAACCAGATTTCCAGACTATTCATCAACCAGAGGTGAATATCCTTTGTTTCCGATATGTACCTTCTAATGTGAGCGATAATCTGTTGTCTGATTTTCAGTTAGCAATTAGAAATAGAATTAGGGAAGGAGGAAAATTTTTCATCTCTAAGGTAGAAATTGATGGAATTAACTCTTTGCGTGTCGTTTTCATGAATCACAGAATTAATACTAATCACTTTCATGAATTGCTAGATGAAATTAGAAAAATTGGATTGGAATTAATTAGCGGAACTTACTTAGTTGAAAATTAATAGTCAGTAAATGAGTGACTGTTGTAAAAAGCTGTAAATTTTCAATAATTAGGCTTAAACAGGCGAAAAATACCGAAAAACTGCTTTTATAGCTTTTTGTAAACCTAATAAATAACAGGAGAAAAAAGTGTTAGAATATCAAGAGAGAGAAACAAGTATAGATACCGAAAGTCAGACAGTATCTACTTATCGTGAAGAGTTAATCGATAAATTAATTCCCCTTGATGAACTAGAGCCAAAATCAATTGATGAAGTAGTCAAACTGCCTTCATTTTTCGAGAAAATCAACAAATGTGAAAGCCTATTAGATAGATCATACAGTGGACTTGAAGAGACAATTCAAAATGCCTTAGTATTGCGGCGGTTACAGCAAATGACAAATACTCTCATGCTCAATCCTATTTGGAAAGACATGATTGAGAAGTCAGGGTTAAAAAAAGCTCCCCGCAATTTTGAAGAATGGCAGCAATTACCGATTTCTGACAAGACCACTATGAGTGAGTTATTCTCATCCTCAAGACCAGGTTTAGTTGTTCCTTTAAGTCATGGCGGTTTTGAAATTGTCGCCAGTGGTGGAACTACAACTGGTTTACCGGCGGAAATGGTTTACTCATTACGAGAATTACAAGATACATACAAAATTGCTGGTAAATTCATCGGCGAACATATGTTAGCTGATTACTTAGCAGGAGATGATCCTAAGTGGGTTGCTACCACCTTAGCGGATTTTCAAATGTGGAGTAGCGGAACAATGGTTGGAGGTGTTTTACAGAATATACCAGGAATTAACTATCTTGGTGCTGGTCCGGTCATGAGGGAAGTTTATCACCACATTATGTCCTATCCCGGTCCAAAAGCAATTATGGCAATTTCCGCAGGAATAGCAATCCTGAGTGACCTTGGTGTTGGTTTACATGAAGAAGCTAGAAAAAGTTTTCGTGTAGCAATGTACGGTAGTGGAGTATTACCATATCGCAAACGACTTGAGTTAAAAGAGCTTTATCCTAATCTGGAGATTTTGAGTTACTTTGCTACAGTTCAAAACGAAGCTATTGGCTTACAGTTGCGCCATGAAGTTCCTTATTTAGCTACTGTTCCAGGGTTACATTTGGTTGAGGTTGTGGATAGTGAGGGTCGTTGGGTTAAAGTTGGAGAGGAAGGTGAGTTAGTTGTAACTCGACTTCATGGCCATGAAGCACCATTTCTGAGGTTCAAATCTGGAGATAGGGTGATACGTCGTCCTAATATAGATAAACCAGAATTAAAAACCCAACAATTTGAATTTTTAGGTCGTAGTGGAGATATTATTCACATTAACGACACACAATATTCTGCTCCCCAAGTTTACGCTTCTCTCTGTCATGAATTGAAAGCAATTGGTATTTTTGACTTGGAAGCACTGGCTCACGAAATGCAGTTTGTTAACCATCGAACAACAAAAACCTTGCAGTTAATCGCTTCGGTAGACGATATAGAAACCTTGTTTATCAGAATGGATAATATGCTGGGAATTGAAGGAATCAAGCGTTTATTTATCCAATCCTTAATGCACTCTTTATCTATTTTTAATATAGGAGAAGCTAATGTGTATTACACTGAAAATAGTGGCTATAAATTTGAGATAAAACTTGTAAAAAGGTGGTCAGAAGAGATTTATAGAACTCCACTAAGTAAAGTACCTTTAATCAGAGATATTTTCTAAAGTTGGCAGGATATGGATTACAAGGTAGGGAATGTCACGCCCGAACCCTAGATTTATTATTCTAGTAGGCTTGTAAATAGTAAATCCTGGACTTTTTCAGGTTAGCTTAACAAGAATCCTCTCACTTGGGGGGAGTGTCAACGACTGTTTTTTTTCAAGTAAAATAACGAGGAAAATTATGGAGTCAAAGATCAGCATATTTTGTGTTGTTGATGTCATTGAATCACTTTCGGGTGGAACGCTGTTAAATGGTAATCTTTCCATGGTGGACAATAGCCCTCTGGGTAGTCTAAATCAGGGAACAACCAATTTAGTTACCCTGTGTCACCCAGGACAAACTATTCACTGGACAATTTTAGCTCTTGATTTGCAGACACCAGTAGCTATCAGAAAGATTACCTTTCTTAACCCAGATGGTACTAGTGTTGAACCGCTTCCAGATGACCCTACAAAACTGGAAAGCGATAAGCTGCATTTAAATGTTTGGTCTGGAGTTGTCCCATATTACCTTGTACCTGGCGTAGATTATCGCTATAGATTTGAGTTGCAAATGTATGAAGGTAAAAACTGTCTGATGTATGTAGATACTCCTGCTTTGAAGTGCATTTAACCTCAGCTTCATAAACAACAAAAACGCCTGTAAAAATAGCACTTTATAGACAGTTTGGACTAGGCGTTAAACAGTGAAAACAAACTTGAACTCAGAGAAAAAGGAACCTTTATGAGCCAACAGTTGGGAATAATATTGTTGATTGATGTGGCAGCGGCCATAGAAGCCAACACTTTGGAAGGTAATACTTACCTGTTCGACAACATGAAATTGCAGGGGTCTGAAGGTTTAGGCACTGGCAAATTGATTTCTGCAATTAATGGTACTAGTTACTGTGATGGTTCTCAAGCTAATGAGCAGGTTTTGAACTGGCTGCCCTATGGAGTTGGTTCTTTACCCCCTACTTTGCCCAAGAGCTTTTTATCAGACAAGTCGAAAAATAGCGATCTTAAGGTACTTGAAGAGATACAAGCCCTTACAGATAGACTGACCGGTGCTAATGCTGACAAACAAAACATCTCTAGTGTCGTCCAGGAATTACAAAAGATCTCGAAAGCTGTCGGTGTCAAGACTCAAGTTCAGAGTAAAAAGAGTAACGTTAATCAGGACATTGGCCATCTTGGACAAAAAATTATGGATGTCACAGGAAACCTTGTGACTGAGGTCGATGGGAAAATTCCGGAAATCAATTCTCTCAATCCCATCGTTACAAACATCACCGGCGAAGCAGTTGATAAAAATGTCATTTATCCTGCTGCCTATGGCTCTCCTGATATGGTGACAGATGGCTGGTACTGGGCTGCATCTATAGATACATCCAGACCAGGGACTTATGCTTATACAATGCATATACAGTTGTATAAACTATCTCGTGAGAATGGGGCTTGGGCTTGGGTACCAGTAGATTTTACCCATGATGCTTATATCAAGATCTCCAATGATCCTAAGAAGAATGGGTTTACAAATGCAGGTATTGGATACTTGCCAATTCCCAAAGTGATGATAACTGCTTGATTTTCAAACGCAATTTCAAAAAATGGAAGACAGATTATGGCAAAAACAATAACGATCGCCAGTGTAATAGATGTTGTGGGTGCATTGGCAACTGATTCCTTGAGCGGACAAGTCTATTTTACAGACACTGAGAAAGCATCTGGTTCTACAGGCCATGGTACAGAGAATTTAAAAACCATAGTGTCAGTAGGAGATGTATTGGTTTGGACAGTAACATTCTTAGAATGTGAAGCCTATGCCGCCATTGATGAAATCATCATTGACAAGAAATACTGTGAACCACAAAAGAAGGTTTATGAAGGTACAGATGTCTCCTACTGGTCTGGAACGGTGAAAAAGGGCATTCAATCAATTCCTTACACCATCAAATTTAAAGTAGGAACTCGGGCAGAGTCTATAGCTACCGCTTCCCCTCTCCATCTTGTGGGTAAAGATGCCTAAACTGCCGAGAATCATAATTTAACTAAGCAAGAGGAAAACCATGTCAGATAAGTCTACTCTCAAGAAGCAAAATCCTGGACAGCTAAATTCAGTGCAACTGAATATAGTCACTGTCATAGACGTTCATAAAGCTGTGAGAACGGGAAGCCTGAAAAACACCCTGTACATGATGGACAACAGCGTAGGGGGGCAAGGACAGGGAACAGATCATTTACAAACTGTCTGTAAACCAGGGCAGGTTCTGAATTGGATTATCTATCCTATGGATATGGAAAAGAGTCCAGAGGGCGTATGGCCACCTATGCCAAAAATTAATAACATTGTTTTCCTAGACAGTCAACAAGAAGGCGACGCTGAGGAATTTTCTGAAACCAAAATCTGCACTGAGTTGAAGGTTTATGGTGGTCCAGATATGATGCGTCATCGTTATTGCCCAGTTTATTATTATTGGGCAGGGGCGGTATTAAGCACTTTAAAACCTGGTGTTTATAATTACAGATTTGTCCTTGAACTGGAGCAGGAAGGCAAAAAGGAGAAATTGTATTTGCATACTCAGGAAAAGCCCTCTTTGAAAATAATTGATCTGTCCGCAGGACAATACTAATCTCTGTTAGTAGTATTTCTGGTTTGTCAGTTATATCAAATGACATAATCAGAGACAGATGTAATGATTAGATGAGCTAAATTGCATCTGATTGTACATAGGTTGTGGGCATCTTTGCCCACAATACAAAACTTAAATTGCTAAATATTTGGGTTTTTCAAGCCCTGCTATTTAGCCTTAACTATTTGTGTTATAAATCCTAAAATTATTGATAATCTATAAATGGTAAAATTCCGCATTATTGAATCACAGGACTTTGAACAAACTGTTGATTTATGCTCTCAGTTATTTGTGAATAATGAACCGATAACTAAAAGTTTGCAGATAAATTATCAAGAATTTCGACTATTAGCTGAAGCTTATTTGAGGAAAGCAATTGTGGATAGACTTTCTATTGTTGCGACGGAAGATAATGGAATTATTGTTGGTTTTGTTATCTCAGAACATTTGATGACTATTCCCCCTTATACTCAGGAACTCAGTCATAAATTTGCAGCAATTCACAAGTTTTCCCAGGAGTTAAAATATAGTTATTTTGATAAATATCAATATTATTACTGGGAATTATTTCAGACTTTACATATTTTTTTATTAGGAGTTAAAGATGAATACAAAAATCAAAAAATTGCTACGAATTTAATCAGGGAGAATTTAAGGTTAGCCAAACTGAACTATTTTTCTGTGGCTATTTCTGAACTCACTGGAATTGCATCTCAAAATCTATTTCGGAAAATAGGCTTTCAAGAACAAGTAACACTCAGCTATGACTCCTATATCTTTAAAGGTGAGAAAATATTTTCATCTATTAAAGAATCTACAAGTTGTAAGTTAATGTCATATAGAATTTAGCTAGACTAAGTAGGTCAACAGGAAAATTTAAAGGTATGTAACGGTATGTAAAGTTGTCTCAATGCGATATTCTGATTGTGTTTCAGCCATTTTACAAAACGCAATACACCTCATTTTTATTTTGTTCACCTACGTAAAAATAAAATCTGGGATCATATCATCAGCCGATGGAAACGAAGATTGATAATTGATAAGTTCTGTGTTAAAAGAGAGTTATCGTCAAATTTTAAGGAGATAATGACGTGAAAACAGCACTAGTTCTAGTTGACATTCAAAATGATTATTTTCCCGGTGGTAAATGGGAACTTGTCGGCATGGATATAGCAGCTTTCAATGCTGGAAGGCTTCTAACTGCCTTTCGTGAGAGAAAGCAACCAATTTTTCATGTTCAACATATTGCCAAGAATCCTGACGCACCATTTTTTGTTGTTGACACCTATGGCGCTGAGATTCATGAATCTGTGAAACCCCAGGAAAACGAAAAGATTATTATCAAGGAGTTCCCGAACAGTTTTCGTCAGACTACTCTTCTTGATGATTTACATAATGCTGGGGTGGAAAGATTAGTGATTTGTGGGGCTATGAGTAATATGTGCATAGATGCCACAACTCGTGCTGCAAATGATTTAGGTTTCGACTGTATTGTTGCTCACGATGCTTGTGCAGCTAGAAATCTTGAATTCTATGGTCATATTACACCTGCTTTAGAAGTTCACTGTGCTTTTATGTCAGCACTTGGCTTTGCCTATGCTCAGGTTGTCTCAACTAAGGAAGCGATAGCCATTTCAGCTTTGACCTAAGTTTTAATCAGCATTTTTGGACCTTTCTTTTCCTGAATTAGCGATAGCATTCAATTAATGCAGACATCGCTATTAAGCTGTAACGCATTTAATTTGTATAGTATAATCATGGCGAGAATGATGCCCGCATCACAAAATTCAGCCATATTACGATTGTACAATTTGGCTGCGTAACAGCTTACCTACAACTTTTTCAGCAGCCCCTATTCTAGAAAGTTGTGAAGTGCTTGGTGATTTAATTTAATCTTTTCTGCTAACAATTCCCAGTTTTTCCCCTCAATTATATGAATAAATTCGTCTAAATTTTCCCGGTATTGATATAGTGAATTTAATAATGCTTGGCGATTATATTGCGCCATCATTACCCCTAATTCGGGATTTCCACCCCCAACCCTACTCGTATCCCGAAACCCTGAACTAGCAAAATTTTGGGCTAATGCCGCGATTTCTGGATCTGTTTCACTTAAACAAGCTGCTATCAAAGAGGCACTCACAATTACAGGTAAATGAGAAATCCAACTCACAGCGCGGTCATGTTGTTCTGGTTGACAATGGTAGATAATAGAACCGAGCGATCGCACAATTTCCTCTACAATTGTCACAGCATTACTAGGTGTTGTTGCCACAGGCGTTAATACATAAGGCCGATTAACAAATAAATTTCGCTGTGCTGCTTCTATACCCGCGTCTGTTTTTCCCGCCATCGGATGACCACCGACAAAATTTTCCCACACAGGAGAAATTGCCTCAACTATAGGCATTTTAACTGAACCAACATCAGTAATAATAGCAGCCTTTGGTAAATGAGTGATCAACTCTTTCACTTGGGGGACTATCAATCCTATAGGGGTACAAATAAATACAACTTCGGCTGATGCCAACAAGCTCAAGTCCAACGACGCTTGATCAACGCTACCAAGGTTAATTGCCTTTTCACAAGTTGATTGACGACAACTGACACCTAAAACATGGTGTCCTTGCGAACGTAAATCGAAACCTAAGCAACCGCCTATAAGTCCCAGTCCTAAAATACCAATTTTCATCGTCATCTGGAAAATTTAATTTGTACTTGTTCTCTCAATACTTTACCAACTCCAACTCTCAAAGTTGGCAATAGCAGGGTAGATTAATGAATTTAGAAGCAGAATTAATCGCAACCTAGGCAGAATCGGTTGTCAACTTTAGTGGTCTTAACCTAACAGAATCAAATTTTAGTAATGTCCATAAATCGAAAAAATCTAAGCATCTTGGGAATAGTAAGTTTGCACGAGTCGTAAATTTAACTAGCAAATTGTCCCGATGTGACACATTTGAGACTGAAATAGCAAATAACTATAGCATTTTTCCATTTACAGCAGTCAGCTTTGACTTCTTTTTCGCTGCTATAGCAATTATTAGGCTAGAAACTGATGAAAAAAGTTAATATCTACCGCTTTTGTGATTATGCTTTGATGGCTTTAATATCCTGTACCGTGGCTGTAAGTAAAGTTTCCCCAGCTTTGACTCAGACAGTTTCTCTAATTAACCCCACACCCGCACCTACTGCTAACTTAATTTGGCCGACCCAAGGGATTCTTTCCCAAGGTTTCCGTAAATATCAGCATGAGGGAATTGATATTGCGGGTGCAAAAGGGACTCCAATTTTAGCTGCTGCTGCTGGTACAGTCGTGAAAGCTGGTTGGGATGATTGGGGATTAGGCAATTTTATCGAAATTAAACATTTTAATGGCAATGTAACAGTTTACGGACATAATAGCCGTTTATTAGTAAGTAAAGGTCAACAGGTCAAACAAGGTCAAATTATTGCCGAAATGGGTTCAACAGGCAATAGCACCGCCCCTCATTTGCATTTTGAATTTTATGCAGATGGTCGTTTAGCTAGTAATCCTCTCAGTTTATTACCGTCTGCCACCATCGCAAAAACACCAGTAAATAAACCAATTACCCCAATTCTACAACCAGGTTTATCTGCAAGTAATAATACTGATTGTGATGGAACTACAGTTATGACAGGGGAGACCACAACGGTCAGTATAAAAGTTTGTGAAGAAAATGGTCAGTTATTTTATGTGGGGAAATTGAAACAAGAACCAAGTCAAGTTTTAAAAATTCGGGCTTGGAAGCTTGACAATAACAAATATCAGGCAGATAATGGGACTTTTTCCTACTTAATTAGTCCAGAAAAAATAGAAATTTGGCGCAATGGGAGTCCAATTCGTGCGGATAGTTTTCTCACTTCTCATGGTTTAGGGAAATAAAAATACTAACCTCTTTATGTAATTGATGATTTCATTACAAATACCTGATGTGACAGTTCAAATGGCGGAATATATTAGCCAACATATTGTCATAAAGAAGTATAAAATCAATGAAGATTAAAACTAGACAAAAGTATCACAAAATTTCACATAAAGGAGCAGATGATTATGGAATATTTGGCTTATTCCTATATGTATATAGAGGATGAAAGAACAAATGAAAATTTTGCATTAAGTCTTCCGAAATCGTCATTTAATTGGCGGAAAATTTTTAAATCTTCTGCATGGTTAACTTTGGCTGGTGTGACTATATTACTAGCTACAGTGACTCAAATGCAGTTTGCTTCGGCTGAATATGCCAGCACAAATGGAAATTGTCTTTATATTCGCACCGGACCTAGCACTGCAAATTCATCTGTAGCCTGTGTCCGCAATGGTACATACATTGGTGAAACTGGTAGTGTTAGAAATGGATTTGCGAGAATTTCTTCGGGACGTTACCGAGGATACTATGCTGCTGAAAGATGGATTGGTAATACTCCTGGACGTTCTCACCGCAGATATCGTTCTGGCTACGGTGTTGGGGGTAGGGTAACGGTAGAATATGGCGCAAGAGGCAAACGAGTCAGAGAAATCCAAAGAGCTTTAGGGATTAGAGTTGATGGCGTTTACGGTTCACGAACCATTAATGCAGTTCGTCACTTCCAAAGACGTAACGGACTGCGTGTAGATGGTGTTGTTGGTTATCAAACTCGGAGAGCTTTAGGGATTTAGCCTAAGTAATTTTTGACAATTTGTAGGATGCGTTCTGCTGCATGGCCATCGCCAAACGGATTAATGGCGGTGGCCATTTTGCTGTAAGCGTCGGGATTGCTGAGTAGTTCACTAGCGGCTGTGACGATATTTGCGGTTTGTGTCCCTAGGAGTTTGGCTGTCCCAGCGGTGACTGCTTCTGGTCTTTCGGTGGTATCTCTGAGAACTAACACTGGTTTACCCAGACTGGGGGCTTCTTCTTGCAAGCCACCGGAATCAGTTAAGATTAAATGCGATCGCTCAATAGCTCCCACTAATTCGGCATAATCCAAGGGTTCTGTTAAGAAAATGCGGGAATGATTCCCTAACAACTGTTGCAATGGTTCTCTAACTGTGGGATTTTTATGTAATGGCAGTAATAAGGCTGTATCAGGAAATTGCTCTAAAATTTGTAAAAAACTTTCAGCGATGTCTTGCAACGGTGATCCCCAATTTTCCCGTCTATGAACTGTTGCCAATATTGTCCTATATTTGCTCCAATCTAAACCTGGTATATTGCAAACTGGTTTTTTGGCAGCCACATTTAATAAAGCATCAATGACTGTATTTCCTGTTAAATGAATTTCTCCCAATACCCCAGAATTTTGTAAGTTTTCCACAGCCAAAGTAGTGGGAGCAAAATGTAATTGGGTCAGTTGAGAAATTAATCTTCTATTAGCTTCTTCGGGAAAAGGATTAAATAAATCATCAGTCCTTAAACCTGCTTCTACATGACCGACAGGGATTTTTTGATAAAAAGCTGCCAAGGTGGCTGCAAAAGCTGTTGTTGTATCTCCTTGCACAATTACAAAATCTAACTTTTGGGCTTGAAATAATGCTTCTAAACCTTGTAAACTTCTACAGGTAATATCATTAAGAGATTGTTGTCGCTGCATAATCTCTAAATTCCAATCGGCTTTGAGTTTGAACAATTGCATCACTTGTTCAACCATTTCTCGATGTTGTCCTGTGAGAATTACCTGCAATTCAAAATCTGGAGAATTTTGAAAAACTTGAATTACTGGTGCTAGTTTAATAGCTTCGGGACGAGTTCCTAAAATGATGCCAATGCGGTGTTGATTAGTCATTAGTTAAATAATTACAATTTACTTTTAATTTTCCTAGACGGTAATTAATTTTTTACCTAATTATACCAAATTATTGTCTACTCCTTTCGGATAAAACTATAGCCTGTAGATGATTGGGAGTCTACTTGTACTTGAACTAACATAGCCTTACCGATGCGATCGCGATCGCCCCATGATAAAAATTTGATTGTCCCTGTCACACCTGAAAAAGCAAAGTTATGACTTAAAGCTTGTTGAATACCTATTCTAGTATTACCATTTTTTTCCATAGCAATAGCTACTGTTTTAGTAGCATCAAAAGCCGTAGCTGTCCGCCAAGTAATTAAAATTTGTTCACCCCAAATCCGATTAGCACTTTTGACAAATTCTTTATTTTCTAAATCATTAATTTGCCAAGGAACTGCCATAATCATACCATTAACTGCATTACCAGCAGCCAAAGTTGTTTGTGTTTGTAAACTAGGATTTCCTAATAATAATAACTTACCTTGATTACTTTTAGCAATTTCCAGAGCTTGATTCATTCTATCAATATGAGGATTCAGCAGAATAGTGTTGACATTTTGATTAATAGCATTTTGAATAATTTTATCACTTTGAAAGTTATTAGCAGAAAAATCACAATGAATATCACTAATTAATTCTAAATTTCTGTTATTAATAGTATTAATAAAAGCCTGAATGAAAGATTGATCCGTTGCTTGAGAATCACTGCAAATAAGAATCTTACTTTTATCATTATTTTTGGCATATTCCGCCAGAGTTTCCGCAATTACATGAGAACTAATTACAGTTCTATAAATATAATTACCATTGGTTTGATCTTCACGGTCAGTTAATTTTGTAGAACTACTGGTTGGGGAAATCATCACCAATTTGCCAGATTGATATATATTAGAAGCTGGTACGGTAGCATCACTGCTATTATGACCAATTACAGCTAAAATATCTTTATATTTGACAAATCTTGCCGCTATTTGTTGAGCTATTTCTGGGTTATTATTGTCATTAGCAATTTGAATTTGTAAAAACCTCCCATTCACCCCACTATCATTGTTTATCTCCTGTTGAGCTTGTGCGACTCCTCGCAGGATTTCTTGTGCTACGGGAGGATTACTACCTATCGGTACAGCTACACCAATTTTGATTACTTCTTTATTTCCAACCTTCGCATTTTCTAAATATATTCTCGCTTCTGGATCATTAGGATAATCTTGTAAATAGGTGGTAAATTTTTTAATTGCCAGATTATAATTTTTCCACCAAAATGCTGTTATAGCTGCTTGTTTATCCAAATTAGTTGGAGAATTAAATAATATTTTCTCCCCATAACTAAACCGATTTCGCAATTTTATTTCCTGAAAACTCAGCCATGAAATAGTACCGATAATTACTAATAATATCGTCGCTATTGCTGACTGTAAAGCCATCTTTTGTAAATTTCGGGGTTGGGGATATTTGAGTAATGCTGCGGCTGGATTTTGAAAAATTACAGGTATCCAAGAAGCACAAGGATATTGATTTTCTAATTCTTCCTGTAACCGCACACGCGCTTGCTGTACAGAAGTATATAAAGATTCACCAGACGCAAAAACTGTGAGAAAATATTCTAGAAAATGTTGAGCAACAATATCAGGAACAGGTTCTCGCATCACAATTGTATAAGGTATGCGTAAATCAGCTAAATTACGCGCTAATCCTAAACCATCACAAGAATTAAAAATTGCTAACTTCAATCCTTTTTTGACAGCATATCCCAGAGTATGACGCAACTGTAAAAGTGATAAAGTTTCATTGTCATTAATTTGAATTTCTCCCCAACTATCACCTTCTTGACTGCAACTATGTCCGGCAAAAAATAAAATATCCCAAGGTTGATACCATAATTTATTAACAAGTTCTTGACGCGAAGGTTGCAGCAAAGGTTCAATAATTGCCCCTGGTAATTTTGCTGTTAATGCTTGTAAATCTGGTTGAATATCAATCCCTTGACTATTACCTAAAATAGCCAGAATTTTTACCGGACTTTTTAATTTAATTTTGGATGGTTCATACTCAGAACTAATGACAACTTCAGGTTGAATATGACTGGTATGAAATATTTCCCACAAATGCCAAGGAAGTCTTCTTAAAAGTGAATCTTGTGTTTGTAAAATAAATCTGACATTATGCCAATCACCGATTTTTTGTAAAAATTGCCGTTCTAATTTTCTCACAGATGGTTGATTTAACCAATTATTAAAACTAGACTGGAATTTTTTAGCAGCAGTATCACAAATTTCTGTAGTAGATACATTGGTAATTTGAGTTTGAGGTACAGTGATTAACCAATTACCAGGCAATTGATAATAAGCTGATTGCCATTCATAATAAGTTTGAGGAATTTCTAAATCTGGTGGAAACCTGCCAGAAATTTCTGCGAAATGGGGTTTACCGTCTTCCCCAATTCTGATTTTTACAGGAAATCCTTTTTCAAAACTACCTTCCCCAATCTCGAATATGATCAGCTTACCCACTATTTTTACCCTAATTGATTTGTCTAGTTAAATGACAAACTTTTTATAATAGTTCATGTAGGTTGGGTTGAACAACGTGTTCGCGTAGCGTGCCGTAGGCATAACCCAACATCTTTGCGAATTGCTTGGGTTTCGCAAAGCCTCAACCCAACCTACAACTAATTTATTTGTCTGGTTAAATGACAAACTTTTCCGTAATAGTTGCATTATTTAGCGTAACCCGGATTTGGAATTTTTCACCCATTTCAGCACAAAATTTTAATTGAATGTAATTATCTCCTTGTTCTCTGGCTTTAACTTCTAAAAATGGCTGGCCATTTTCATATAATCCTGATAATAGTAAATCTGCTGGTAAATAAATTTGATTTCCCATGGGATATACCCGCAAAAGTACCGCAAAAGTTTTATCTAGTTTGGGTAATATAGCCACCATTAAAGCCACAGGATGTCCTGCTAACTGCATTCCCAAATCCATAATTCTTCTAGCATCTATAACAGAATGATTTGGTCTAATCGTCCATAAAATCTCTGCTAGAGTCCAACGAATTTCTTCATCATTTGTAGTTTGTAAAAGATGAACAAGAATATCCATTACTTCTACATCTGAATTTTCTAATAATGTTGATGGTAAGATTTTCTTCCAACTGCGCTGGGGATATAATTGTTCAATCACTTGCCAAACTTTTTTGGGTGTATCTATTTCAAACCCCCGCACTTTTGCAGAACGAAAGGCTAATTGCGAAGTTTTTTGTAAGGCTAATTCTTCAATACTTTGCCATTGAGATGTATATATTCCTTCTAACCATTGTCTTAATTGTATACCCGAAGATTGATGATAATGTTCTAGGAAAAGTTCTAATGGTTGTAACTGTTCTAGTTTAATTTCTGTTGTGGTAACTTGGGGTAAAAATCCTCTGATTTTGGCTTCTTGGCAAGTTTGATTAATTTCTACTACCACATAACCAAAACGATGATGCCAAACTTCAGGAGGAATATAACAAATCTGATCTCCTGTTCTGATATATCTACATTCTAAATGTCCAATTCCAGTTAATAATAAATCTGCTACATTTCCAGCTATTCTTCCCCAATAATCCCAACTATGACTAGCTTCTAATGTAGTAGAAATATCTAACATTTGCAAGTAGTTATTCACAACTTGTACAGCTAAAGTATTCAGATATACGAGTTTTGCTTTTTCTGGATTTGGTTGTTCTTGGGCAAATTGTAAAGCTGTATCTCGGAACTTTGCCGAAATAGGAATAGAAATGCTTTGTTGTTCAGTAGGATAATTCATAATTTATATATCAAAGTAACCTTCGCTATCAAAATAAGCTTGGGATTTACCAAAATTGAGCAGACGGGGAAAACATTGACGTTGATAGAAATTGCTAAGAGTTGCTACAGGTATACCAAACTCTACAGATAAATCTAGCCAAGATTTTTCTGGTGGTAAACGACGAGTAATTAAAATGTAACTATTAACATCTGGACGATTTCGGATATGAATACGTTTTAGTTCTGAAGAATTTGTTTTTAACCATTCTTGAATTTCATTTAATATTGGTCTTGGTTCTGTAGGTGCAGGAATTAAACTTGCAGGATCTATTTGCTCATTTTCTTCTAAGAAAAAATCGAATTTACTTTTTTGTTCATAATAACTAATCCGTTTATCTTGTAACCGATAACTGAAGTAATTGTTAATCCAAGTAATCACGCTACTTTTATCAGGATTATAAGGTTCTTTTGCGCTAGTAGCTTCACAAAGATTACGGCAAAAAAACCACCAAGTTTCCTGTAAAGCTTCTTCGGCATCAGGTATACCTGTACCGCGCAATAATTTACCTGTTTTTTGAATTAATAAAATAATCTGATTGAGTCCTTTTTGACGAGCAATACTACCACTAGGATGTTGACAGGTTTGTTGAATAAGTTGGAGGATTTTTGCTTCTAATTCATCCATTTGATTAGGTTAATTTAATCGTGATATATTCTTAAGATTGCTATAAAGCAGCAAAAACATTTTTGCCTATTTTGGCTCAATGTTTATCTTCAGAATTAAATTGAGAGTATATTGATATTCAGCTATTTTTCCTTGTTGCTGAAATAGTGCAGATGCTTTCTGAAAATCGGTAATAGCCCCTTTCTTATCTCCTAATAAAGCAAAAGTAGCACCTCGAGCGAGATAGGTTTCTGCAAAGTTAGGATTAAAATTTAGGGCTTGGTTGAAATCTTCAATTGCTCCTTTCATATCTCCTAATTCATTACGGAGAAAGCCTCGATTGCTGTAGACTACTGCATCATTAGGATCAAGACTTAGGGATTTATTTAAATATTCCATTGCTCCTTTCTTATCTCCTGATTGAAAGCGAATAATACCTATGTTATTGTAAGCCTCGGCATCATTAGGATTAAGACGTAGGGCTTGGTTGAAATCTTCAAGCGCCCCTTTCACATCTCCTGATTCCAATCGGGCTTCACCACGCTTGATGTAAAATTTTGGATCTTGAGAATTAACTTGTACTAACAGTAATCTTGATTCTCTTCCTGACTCTAAAATATTCGGCACATTTTGTGCATTAACTTTAGAGCTATATAATATTGCTCCTAACACAAAAACCAAACTTGTTAATTTTGATAATTTCATTTTGTTTTCCTTCTTCAATTAAGAACTTTTCAGA
>NZ_LJOQ01000105.1:693-50958 GCF_001672255.1 Anabaena sp. AL09 | reverse complement strand
GCAATGGCACAAAACCCGGTCTAGTGTGACGGAATCTATGTTTAACCAACAAAATCAAGAACTTTCCGCTGGTCAAGAACAAATTCATTCCCTGTATCAGCAGTTAGAAAATGCTGTCCAAACAGTTCAACAACAAGAAATTTGTATTGAAAATTATCAAGCTAATTTGCAAGTTAGCCAACAGCGGTTAGCGCATTTGGAAAGAGAATGTTCTCTTTTGCAAGCTAACTACAGTCAAGAGTCTCAACAGTTATTACACTCGGAAAATACTTGTCGTGAATTGCGGTCTCGGCTAATGCGTCAACAACGACAAACTATGCAGTTTAAATCGGCTTTGGAAAAATGTCTAGATACTCCAATTCCTAGCCATGAAAATTTAGAAGATCATATCCATCATCCCCATGATGTGATTCACAAACAAACGCGATTCTCCAGAAAAGCCCGGTCTTTGTTTCCCAATGCTCAACCTATTCGACCTTGGACAGGAGAACCGGATTCTGTGAATGAGTCTGTAAATAATTCCTGGGTTAAGCCGACAGCAACAACTTCTGAAAATTATCCCCATGATCCAGAACCAGTAATCTCTCAGCCTACACAAGTTGATGAATCAACAACTCCATCAACAACTGAAGATGATTCTGGGGTATTATCCCTAGACCAGCAATTAGAAGGGATAATTCATCGGTTTTTTATTACACCATCATCTGACACAACGGAGGAGGGGACCCAGGCAAAAGTAAATATTCATCAAGGTGATATATCTGTTTTAGAAACTTTAGTATCTACTTCGGAAAATTATGCACAACCAGAAATAATAATTAAACAGGATTTGCAGATGGAAATTGATCCTTATGGTACTACTGAAAATTCTGGAAAGGAAGATTTTCCACTATCACTAATAGAGGAATTTCCAATCATTTCCACCGCTCTTAGCCATCAGATCAATACTGTGGAAATGGAAGATTATTGGTTGGATATTTCCCCGACAACGGAATCAAATTTACCCACTAATGATGTTTTGCCAAAGTTATTGGATGAAAATACATCTGACCATAAATCGCCTTCACCATTGATTTATCCCCAACGACCACCCAAGGGACGCAAATCTTTAGCATCTGTAGAATTGCCGAATTTTCAACCTAAGCACAAGTAGATGATTAAGACTTTATTTCTGGTCACGCATTTTATAAGTTAAAGTAGAAAACTAATTTCTAGAGATTTAGTTAAGATTTGGGTTTAATCTCAAATTCAAGTTTTGAACGATAGAAAGAAACATCAAATTCTAGAAAAAAGTTAGTTTGTCCAAGAATTAAGGGCGCATTTGGTCTACTTACCCATGCAAAAGCCAATTTAACTGAGGGAAATTCACCTATTTCAGCACGTGCAAAAAACGGTATGGCTGCCTGACTAAGATTACCTGCTAATTGGATAATAGCTTTATTTTCATCCCATACTCCACCTAATTGAAGCCCTATTTCATAAGGTAAAACATTGACGGTAGCACCACTATCAACTAAACCCAGTGCTTCTACGATTTTATCACCATGACATAAAACCAGTGGAACTCTAGGCAAACTATCAAACTCGTTTTGGCTGGGGTTATTTGTTGAATATTTGAACCGCATAAATCTTAATCACTAAAGGTTGATTGATTTAATGTTTCCATCAAAATTTCTCCAGCCCCGAAGTTATCATAAGGCGTTGCTAGGTGATATGTTTTGAAGGGTTCTAGTGGAGAAATATTTTCAGATGAATCTAAATTTTCTGCAAGAATGCGAATTAATTTGAGTTTTTCTGGTGCTGAGAGTTGTTGAATTGATGGGAGTAAATCGGTTAGTGTCATATTTTTCTCTTGATATATCTGAGGGATAGAGTCAAAATTACTTTATTCTATTTTATCTCAAAGCGATTTCTAGGTTGTGGTTTGTGATCACTCATTTTATCATGGTGGGATTAAAAAATAAGACTTGTGTAAAACTATACAAACATCACAAATATTATATAATAGCTGCGATATAGTGAGAACATTGTTTATAACTCAAAGTAGTTTACTATTTGATAATTAAACTAATGTTGCAGTCAATTGAAGGTAAGTACCTGGACAGAATTAATTACATATTATTTATTTACCAATCCTTTGTCCATTAGAGGGTGTTTGAAAAGTTATGGTTGATGTATCAAATATTTTTTACCCGGATTTTTATTGTTTCCCCCCTTTACAAGGGGAAAGGGGGGTAGCAATGTGATGAAAATTACGGAATACCACTTTTCAAACATCCTCTAAGGGTGCGGAAGGTGGGTTCTAAATCAAAACTTTTATCCGAGGATTATTCAAAAGCTCCTGACTATCTTTTATCAACTTATCACCCCAATTATTCTTTTTCAGAAACTCAATCTTTCCAAAACGTTTATCTAATTTTAAAGCCGTTTCTCCCGATTTCAAACCTGCTTCCTTATCGCCTTTGGCATACAAAGCTACACCTAAAGCTAGATGTGCTTCTGCAACATTGCTATTGATTTTTATCGCATTTCGCCAATAATTAATTGCTGTTTCTACTTCTCCCATTTCATAGGAAACTATACCCAAGTTCGTGTAAGCTTCGGTAAAGTCGGGTTTTAATTTAATGGCTTGATTCCAATCATTTATTGCTTGTTTATAGTCTTTTAAGAAATAGTGAGCAATACCCCGAACATAGTAGGCTTCGGTAAAGTCGGATTTTAATTTAATGGCTTGAGAGTAATCATCAATCGCTTGTTTATAGTCTTTCAATTGAAAGTAAGCATCACCCCTAGCACTATAGTATGTTGCATTTTTAGGGTCAATTTTAATAGCTTGAGTATAATCATCAATCGCTTGTTTGTAGTCTTTTAATTGAAAGTAAGCAAAACCCCTACCACCATAGTATGTTGCATTTTTAGGATCAAGTTGAATGGCTTGAGTATAATCAGCTATGGCTTGTTTGTAGTCTTTTAATTGTAAATAAGCAAGACCCCTAAAATCATAGTATATTGCCTTTTTATGGTCAATTTTAATGGCTTGAGTGTAATCATCAATCGCCTGTTTGTATTCTTTCAGGAAAGAGTAAATACCACCACGAATAGCATAATACTCGGCATTTTGAGGGTTAAGTTGAATGGCTTGAGTGTAATCATTAATCGCCAGTTTGTATTCTTTTAATGTCACGTAAGCACCACCTCTATCTGCGTAAGTCGTAGACATTATGGTAGTGTAAGAGATAAGGATGTCTTTATTATCTTTAAATTCAGAGTATCTGAAACCTCCTACAGTGTATGGTGCATTTTTAGGGTCACGACGAATAGTTTCTGTTAAATCAGATATAGCTTGTTTATAGTCTTTTAATTTTGAGTAAAGACCACCCCGCAAGGAGTAGTAGATTGCATCTTTAGGGTCAAGTTGAATGGCTTGAGTTAAATCAGCTATGGCTTGTTTATAGTCTTTTAATATTGAGTAAACACTACCCCGCAAGGAGTAGGATCTTGCATCTTTAGGGTCAAGTTGAATGGCTTGAGTGTAATCATCAATCGCTTGTTTGTAGTCTTTTAATTGAAAGTAAGCAAAACCCCTCACTAAATAGTATGTTGCATCTTTACGGTCAAGTTGAATGGCTTGAGTATAATCAGCTATGGCTTGTTTGTATTCTTTCAATCCTCTGTAAGCACTACCCCTGCTATAGTAGTAGAAAGCATCCTTAGGGTCAAGTTGAATGGCTTGAGTTGAATCAGCTATGCTTTGTTTGTATTCTTCTAATTGTCCGTAATACAAACCCCTTAGATTGTAATAGCCAGCGTCTTTAGGGTCAAGTTGAATGAACTGAGTAAAATCAGCTATGCCTTGTCGATATTTTTTTAACTCTCCATAGGACAAACCACGCCCAGAATAAGCCGATTTAAACAGAGGATCAATTTTAATAGCTTGATTATAAGCCTCAATTGCTTCAGGAAACCGCTTTAAGTAACGAAGCGTTAAACCTCGCAGGTAGTAAAGAGCAAATTGATTAGGACTTAGAGCAATGGCTTTGTCAAAAGATGTCAAGGCTTCGGAATATTTATCTAATCTAAACAGCGCTCTACCCCGCAATTTCCAAGCTTGAGCAAAGTTGGGATTAATTCTAAGAGCTTTATCATAAGCAGCAATTGATTCTGGGTATTTTTTCTCACTACGAAATATCATCCCCTTGAAATACCAAGCTTGATAAAAATCCGGTTTTTTCCCAATCGCTTTATCAACAGCTTTTCTCGCTTCTGCATATTTTTGAGAACGCCATAGTTGATTAGCATAATTTAGCCATGATATTTCATCATCGCTATTTTTAGGAACTTGATCCAATGGTAATAAATATTCACTAATTACATCCTCTTCCGATTTTTTTAGTGTAGCTGGTGTAGTAGTTTCGACTTTTAAATCTGAATCTATTCCTACCTGTTGAACCAAATTTAAAAATGTGCTAATGGGAATACCAGAACTACTACCTAAATTGATTTTACCATCAAAATCGAGTGATGTTTCACCTTCCACTCTGCCATGAATACCAATTAATCTTCCTTGGGTATCTAAAACCGCACCGCCACTCATTCCTCCTTTAGTAATATTACTATAAAGTAGATCATAACCATCACTTAAAACAGTTTGTATTCGCACAGGTATCAGAGAACTTTGATTATTAAAACTTAGATAAGTAGTCAACTTGATTAATTCTTGTCCACTCAAAACTCCCGCTGTTAAAATCCGGTGAGGTTTGTTTTTATTTTGTTGTTTATTACCAGGAAAACCAGAAACAAACACTTTTTGATCTTTAGTATTTAAACTATAATTTGCTAAAGTTGCAACTTGATATTTTTGATTACTGGTAAATTGAACAACGGCTAAATCAACTCCAGGCATTCTTTTCGCATTGCTGACATTTATAGCATATCTTTGATTATCTGGTGCGACTATTTCTAACTTATCTTTTAATTTTTTTTCATCACGATTCCAGATAACATGATCTGCGGTCAACACATAATAAATATTACCTTTCTGGGCAATAATTACCCCAGAACCGATATCTGTGGGGTTAGCATTAGGAATTAACACCGTAATTTCTTGGGCAATTTTATCAATATTTTGGATTAAACCTTTTTTCGCTATCAAAGCAGAATCATCACCCTTTCTAGGCGATTTAGCCACAAATTCCGGGACTATCTTAGCGACGGCGTAAATCGGTAAACCCCAACTATATTGACGCATTTGCTGACGTTCGGCTGCACTGGGTTTACTATTGTCAATATAAGTATATATTTTATCAGAAATAGGATAAGCATGAACGGCATTAATACCAATAACTTCACCTTGATAATTTAATATGGGTCCGCCACTCATTCCTGGTTGAACTTTATTGCTGTAACCAATGCGATAACCTCTTTGAAAACTCTTATCTGGTAATAGAGAAATTTGTCCTTCTGTGAAAACCAATTTAGCACTATCACTCACAAATCCAGCCGCGACAATTTTTTGTTCTACTGCTATAGGTGCGGAAATTCCTAAAGTAGCGATGGTATATTCTGCTGTTGATTGAAACTGGAATAAAACTACATCTTGATTTTTTAAAGATGGTGGTTTTTCTTTAATGACATTAGCAGGATATATTTTTCCATCAGGTGTTTGAATGCGATAAGATGCACCTGGATTCATCACATGATCATTAGTTAAAATAGTGTAATTATTACCATTTTTGGCAATTAAAGTTCCTGAAGCACTGCCATTTTTAGTTAATATTTTCACAGTGATAGATTTGGCTAAAGCTTGTAATTGTGCTGAGGTTAATAGTTTTTTTGTAGGTTATTTTGCGGTAACTGGTTGAGGAGAAATCAATAACAATTGCTGAGGAATAGTTAATAAAGCAGTTGTGCAAATGAGGGTAAAAAATAGGTGTTTCATGATCTTTTTTTGTTTGAGTAAATTAGGAGATGAATATAAGTAGGTTGGGTTGAGGAACGAAACCCAACACTTCTTGACAACTTCTTTAAGTAGGTTGGGTTGAGGAAAGAAACCCAACACTTCTTGATAACTTCTTTAAGTAGGTTGGGTTGAGGAACGAAACCCAACATTTCTTGATAACTTCTTTAAATTAGTTGGGTTTCACTTCGTTCTACCCAACCTACAATCTTTGAGAATCTGGTGCTTGAATGCGATAAGATTCACCTGGATTGATTACATGATCATTAGTTAAATAAGTAGGTTGGGTTGAGGAAAGAAACCCAACACTTCTTGATAACTTCCTTAAATTAGTTGGGTTTCACTTCGTTCTACCCAACCTACAATTTTTGAGAATCTTCTTTATTGCATTTTATTCGCTGGTGGTGTATTGAGGAATTGGCGAATATCAATGTAAAATTTATCTTCTCCAGAAGCTTGTGGAATAGGTTCTGTCTTAACACTACCAAACCAGAGTTTATTTAACCGTTTGAGAACATCCTTAGACTTGTCCTGAGGTCGCAATGTAAATAACACAGTATCACAACCACCATCAATTGAACTCACAGAACAAATTACTTTGCTCCCATTTTGAAAAGCATTGGTAACGTAATTAAGACTGCCGTTATTAAAAGCTGTTTGGAAGTTATCAGAAACTTTTTGACAACGTTGTTGTGGTTTAACTCCTCCTAAAACAGATGTCCAAGTCACCATTGCTTTTTGGAAATTTGGTGTCCAAAGAAAAGTGGTAGGAACAGACTTTCCATTTTCGGAGTAACGACTTGTAGAACAGATAAAGCGAATTTGATTATTAGCGTCTTCTTGAGCAAAAACAGGAGTAGATGCTAATGTGGTGGTTAAGAATAGTGTGGTTAATAATGTTAATTTCATCATTTCTTAAATCTCCTAATTTGGGAAAGGTACATTTAATTTCTGTGGGGTGGGCATCCTGCCTGTCCAGATAGACAAACTAGCTAGAAGCCTATACCAATCTAAATTCTCAACAGACTATTAGCGCCGTAAACGGGAAATATTTCCCTGACGAATTGCCGTTAAGAAAGGTTGTATTTTATTTACCAGGATGGCAATACTAATACCACTATTGCTGCCATTTCTATCAAGTTGAATAGCAGTATTTACGCCAATAACTTGGGCTTGGGAATTGAGAAGTGGACCACCAGAATTACCGGGATTAATTCTAGCATCATGTTTAATTATACCATCTTGCTCGTCAAGATTGCTCAAAACACCGGCAGTAAAATTATTTAGATTGCCATAGCCAAAGGGACTACCAATAGCATATACAGACTGTCCCACTTGGGCTGATTTTGCTAAAGATAATGTGGGTAAATTCTTCTGATTACGAATTTTAATGGCTGCTAAATCTACTCCATTTTTAGCAAAGCCAATCACGTTAGCAGGAAGCCGTTTCCCGTCTTCTAAAACTACAGTAACGGTTGCGGGTGCATCTTGCAAAACGTGAGCATTGGTAATAATTAACCCGTCAGAACTAACAATAAAGCCACTGCCGCTTGATTTACCTGTGTTGATATAAACTACGGCTGGACTGGCTTTTTGATTCACTCGAATGCGTGTTTGTTCCTCCGAGTTTTGGGCTATGACAGGGTTGGAATGATGATTTGGTTGGGGAAATGCCAAGCCATTTGGTGATGCTAGAGCCTGTATGGATAAAACAGCAAGCCCTGTAACTGCTATCAGATATGGTTTTCTGTTCATTGGTGAACTTGGTATAGACTAAGGTAGCTATGACAGTGTATTTAGAAGATTATCTAGGATAAATGACAAAATTCAACTGTCGTTACCATTTTTGTAACAGCCTCTTTGATGATGATTGAGAATTGATTATAACAAAACCCTTGTCCCGCAAGGGTTCTGAACAATTATCTCTATATTTCTGATCTAGAATTAGAATATCCAAAAAGGGCGCAGACCCTGCGCCCCTACGGAATGATTTTGATTAATATTTTCGCTCTTTTGGTGCAAACATTGTGATTGTCACGGGACGATATTGAATGTCAATTCCTGTTTGTGAATAATAAGCCATTGTGTGTTGTAAGAACTTATTATCGTCCCTTTCGGCAAAGTCTTCTCTAAAGTGTGCGCCGCGACTTTCTTGGCGGTTGAGGGCGGAAGTTAAAATGGTTTGTCCAACTACCATTAAACTTTGCAATTCTAAGGCTTCAACTAATTCTGTATTCCAGCTTTTTCCTTTGTCATCTAAATATATTTGTGAATATTTTTGTTGTAGTTGGGCGATTTTTTCCAATCCCTGACGCATGACTTCATCAGTGCGGAAAACGCCACAATTTTCAGTCATATTATCTTGAAAAGCTTGACGAATTTGATTAATTCTATACTGTCCTGGTTGGTCTATTAAGAGTTGTATTTGTTGTTTGGCTTCCTGAATATATCTGGCTTCATCTATGGATGGTAATTGCCGATTTTGGACATAATTAGCGATCGCTGCTCCAGTCCTTTTACCATAAACTACACATTCTAATAAGGAGTTACTACCGAGACGATTTGCACCGTGAACCGACACGCAAGCAGTTTCCCCAGCAGCAAAAAAGCCTTCGACAAAACTATCATTATTACTTCTAACTTGTCCGTCAGTGTTGACAGGAATACCACCCATACAATAATGATTGGTAGGACGCACAGGCATCGGTTGAGTCACAGCATCTACACCAAGCAAACGATGGGCTTCTTCCCAGCAAAAGGGAACACGACTCATGATTTTTTCCTTACCTAAATGGCGTAAATCCAGATAGACAAAGGGACCACCCGCGCTACCATCAGTATTTACACCGCGACCAGCCCGGATTTCATACGTAATCGCCCGTGAGGTAATATCACGAGGGGCTAATTCCATGCGACTGGGGGCATAATTAGCCATAAAGCGATCGCCATCGGCATTAATCAAATATGCCCCTTCACCGCGCACAGCCTCGGAAATCAGCACACCCACAGGATACAAACCGGTAGGATGAAATTGGACAAATTCCATATCTGCCAAAGGCAAACCAGCCAAAGCGGTCATTGCCAAACCGTCACCAGTGGAAGCATAATCATTGGAAGTCGTGTTATAAACGCGACCATAGCCCCCGGTGGCAAACATCACAGCCTTTGCTCGTAATACCTCAATATGTCCATCCAAGAGGTGAAACATCACCACACCCTTAGCCTGACCATCCTCCAAAATCAGGCGCATTACATACCATTCTTCGTAAATTTGCACACCATAACGGCGCAAATTATTCACCAACTCATGTAAAATTGCATGACCGGTTTTATCAGCCGCGTAACAAGTGCGGTTGTGAGAATGACCACCAAAAGCCCGTTGAGCAATGCGACCATCAGGTAAACGAGAAAATAACACCCCCAGATGTTCTAAATCAATCACCACATCTGGGGCTTCTTGGGTCAAAATTGCGACTGCATCTTGATCTGCCAAATAATCAGAACCCTTAACAGTATCAAAAGCGTGTGCTTCCCAAGAATCGGTATCATCCACATTCTTTAAAGATGCCGCCATTCCACCTTGAGCAGCCACTGAATGAGAGCGAATCGGGTGAGTTTTGGCAACTACCGCTACCTTTAAACTAGGGTCAGTCCTGGCGATTTCCAGCGCAGCCCGACATCCAGCTAAACCGCCACCAACAATAATTACATCATGTTCGAGCATTATCAACCACCGATTATAAAAAAATTCCCCATCTACAAGACAGGGTAATAGAGAAATTGATAAAATTCCTTTTAGCTAGTTGCTTGGACTGGGTTTTGTTGGGGAATATTATTTGAGATTGATTCTGTCTTTGTTTTTGGCTCTACAGCATTGAGTTCAATATTATTTAATAAAGTCGTCACAAAGGCAAAAAGTAAAAAAGGTAGAGATAAGAGAACAACAAGACCTACTGTAGCTAAAGCGTATACTGGTCTTTTTGCACCCATCAGTGCTAAAGCTGAAGCCAAGCTAATGGTAATCGTAATTAACCAAATAATAATTTGACCGTAAATATCACCAAAAGTTAAGGTACAGACAAAGCGATAGTTTTGAATATTATTTGTGTTCATTTTAAAACTGGCCTGAATTTTGTCCTCTAGCTTCTACCTTAAATCTATGTTTGCCTCCAGAACAATTTCTCAATATTTTTCCAAGGTTTGTAATATTACTTTACAAAAAACTAATTTTTCAGTCACATCTTCTGCAAAATTGTCAATCTGTATATTTGATCATATTTGCAGGATAATTGATTTACGCCTCTAAATACCTGTGTTTTTATCTGACTTTTTAAAGATGCAGAGTAGTACACAACAGCGTAAATCAACCACCCATCCTCTCAATCAGCAATCTACAAAATAGCAAAAAAGCTAGATTAATTAGCTGCTTGACTAAGACATACTTTCATCATTCCTCAGCAAAAGCGAACAGCAATTAACATCATTTAAACAGACTTTACCCCATTCTAAAGCCCAACGCACCAAAGCCACACGGTTATCAGTTTTTGTCTTGGTGAGAATATTACTGATGTGGTTATCAACTGTCCGTTTACTAATTTCCAGTTTGACCGCAATTTCTTGGTTAGTTAAGCCTGTGGCCACTAAGTCGATGATTTGCAGTTCTCTGTCTGACAGACTAACACGGGTCCCAGGCTCACTAGTAGCCATGACTTACTATTTCTCCCTTAGTATATGTACTCAAATCTTATTCCTCATTCTAGAAGATTCTTTCCGAGGTAGATAGTTTTAAATGTTACTAATAATACTAATATCAAGATTTTCTTTTAATTTTAGGTTTGTAGTCACAGATGCTACAGATTAAAGGTATTCATTTTAACTTTACACGTAATTTATCTGCGTTTATCTGCGTTTATCTGCGTTAAATAATTCTGGAAACCTGATGATCTGGAGCTTCATTTTCAATTAGTGTCAAACTAAATTTAGATCATGCCCCATCGAAAATCAAAAATGCAATGAGTAATCCCTCTATTTTATGTCTTGGTGAAGCCTTGTTTGATTGTTTAGCTGATCAATTGGGACTTGAGTTAGATGCAGTGAAATCATGGACTCCCTACCCCGGAGGAGCGCCTGCTAATGTGGCTTGTGCTTTGGTGAAGTTGGGAACATCAGCGGGATTTATTGGTGCTGTGGGTGAGGATGAAGCAGGGAATACACTGGTAAAATTATTAGAAGATGTTGGTGTAGATATAATAGGTGTACAACGTCATTCTATAGCACCAACTAGACAAGTATACGTGGTTAGAGATTTGGGGGGCGATCGCACTTTTGCAGGTTTTGGTAAATATGATACTTCCGAATTCGCTGATACCCGTCTAGAATCTGCAAAATTGCCACCGGCGCTTTTTAATGAAGCTGATTTTTTGGTAGTGGGAACTTTAGAACTAGCCTATCCTGAAAGTGAAAAAGCTGTTTTGCGGGCTTTAGACTTAGCAGAACAATATGACCTAAAAATTATTCTCGATGTCAATTGGCGACCAGTATTTTGGCAAGATGAAAATACAGCTAAAAGCAAAATTCTGGCATTATTAAAGCGATTTGATTTTCTCAAACTAACCAAAGAGGAAGCACATTGGCTATTTGATACTACTGATCCAGGAGCAATTACTTATAGACTCAATTCCTTGGAAGGGGTTTTGGTCACAGATGGTGAAAATGGTTGTGCCTATTGTTTAGGGGAAAATGAAGGTAAAATCCCGGCGTTTTCCATGTCTGTAGTGGATACCACTGGTGCAGGAGATAGTTTCTTGGCTGGGTTTATTCATCAATTACAACAAGTTGGGATTCACAGCCTTAAAGACGGAGATACAGCAAACAGGATTGTCACCTATGCCAGTGCTGTGGGAGCATTAACTACTATTAAACCAGGTGCGATCGCATCCCAACCCACTGCGGCGGAAGTTGAGGCTTTTCTTGCTTCCCATAGACTTTAAATACTAGCACATTCAACGGGAATATCAGTTACAATCACAATCGGCTGATATTCCTGCGGCATCTCATCTAAGTGCATACCGCTATCTTAACAAGATTAATATTGTGCATTGTGATTGACATTGTAGTCGCATATACCTTAGAGTAAAAAAAGTAAATTTTTAGAATTTCTGTTGTAGGTATGATTAATCTGAATCCAGAGTACGAAATTAGTTGCCAACATTTTGCTGATTTGAAGGAGAAATACCAAGCTGCTAAGTATGAATATTCTTCTCCTTCTAGTCCACTGTATTTCATTCTCAGAAAAGCTGATTTAGGAATTGAACTTACTGATTTAGAATCTATTTATTTGCAGAAAGAACAACTTTCAACAACTTTCAATATTATTCAAAAAGAACAGCAACAGAGAAATAAAGAAAGGATAAGTTTAGGTGTTGAATTTACGAAGTTAAAATCTAAATATAAAGTTGAGAACTATAATATTTCTTGGATAACAAGCGATTTATATTTTATTCTCTGTAAAATAGATTCAGGTAATTTTCTCACTGAAAAAGAATTTAATTGGTTACTATCCCATGGTTGGAAAGCAACAACATCAATTGCTATTGAAACTCAAAAAGTTACTAGCTTAAAGTCTAAGTACAAAGCTACTCGATATCAAGATTTTCATCCTGATAGTCCACTTTATCCTATTCTCAAAAAAATAGATAGATCAGAACGTTTAAATGAGACAGAATATAAATGGTTAATAGAAAAGGGACTTTTAGAAACTTTAGAATTTGTCAAGCAGCAAGAAGCAGAAGAACGAAATGAGTTTATTCAGTTAAAGGAAAAATATCAGGCTACTAAATATAAAAGTGAATATTTATCAAGTCCATTATATGCAATTCTGCAAAAACTGGAAGCGGAAGAAACGTTAATGGATACGGAAATTAACTGGTTGCAAGAACAAGAACTGATTGAAACTATTGCTATTGCTGAAGAAAGAGAACAAATAAAGGAATTTGCAGCCTGGAAGATTAAGTACAAAGCCACCGAATATGAGGATATATCCCCGAAATGTCATCTTTATAAAGTTCTGAAAATAATTGATTCCGGTAATTTTTTAGGAGAACAAGATATTAACTTTCTGAAAAAGCGTAAATTCCTGGAAACAATTAAAGTAGCTCATGATCAATATACCAAGCATTTGAAATCTAAAATTGAAACCGATGAATTATTGACTAATTCAGAAATTCAATGGTTAAAAAATAATGGACGTGAAGATATTATCATTTTAGTTCAAGAACGGCTATTTTCTATTTTAAAATCAAAATATGCTGTTTTAGATGATAAATATAAATCACCAAGCAGTCCTTTGTATTCTATCTTACAAAAATTAGAACAAGATGAAAGAATAGAACCTCAAGACGTTGCTTGGTTACAAGAAAATGAACTTTTTTATGATAAAATTCGGACTAAATACCATATTATTGAAGCTGATTTTTATCAACAGGAATTAAAGCGCACAGGTAATCAATGGAATTTGGTAAATGCTAGTAGCCATTTACGCAAAGCTGATAAATCAAAATTAGCATTACAGTTAACCAATAACTTACCATTAAACAAGATTGAAGATAATAAACTCAAATCAGCCTTATTAACTACTAGAGGTGGAGCATTTCGAGATTTTGATAAATTAGATGATGCGGAAATTTGCGCTCGTCAAGCAATGAAGTATCAACCAGATAGTCATCACCCTTATACATTAATGGGAGCTATTTGTTATCAACAAGGTAAGTATTTTGAAGGCGATAAATGGTTTAGTGAAGCAATCAAACGAGGTGCTAAACCTTTAGATATGGATTCAGAAATTAAATCAGTTTTGAAAAAGACAAACGATCAAAAACAGCGTCAAGAGTTAGTTAATTATCTCTTGAAAAAAGATTCATATCGTTATGCTTGGGCTAAAGATTATCTAAAAAAACAGAAGGATAAAAAATAAAAGGTTTGAATTTAACACAAATGTCTCTACAATGTGTTAAATTTGAATAGAAAACAGGAAAATCTCAACCTTTGCTCCTTTGTACCTTTGCGCGTTCGCGCAGCGTGCCGTAGGCATAACATAATTCATACCACGATTATAAAGTATTGCGAAGTTATTAAAAAAAAGATTTTGTTTAGTATATATATATGAAGAATATGGGCAAAGAGATCATCACAGTATTAAAGTGCAGATATCACCAATTAAAAGACTTAAAAAAGGGGCTATAGTATTATGACTATCTCCAAAATGTTTATTGATATGGCTCAGTTTATTTCTGAAGCCTTCATGCGGATTTTCACCCCTGCTAATGATGCCTATCCTGTGACTGGGGTACAGCCTTTTACAGGTAGTATATATAAAAAAGGTAAAGCAGCTTGGTAAGTATTGACTTGAGAAAAGTCATACCATTTCTTTGGGTGGCATTCCCAAGGTTTTAACAAGGAACTGGCAAATAACGAGTTCTAGATTTGGTGAATAAAAAGATCCCCGACTTCTTGAAGAAGTCGGGGATCTGAATCCTATGAGCTGCTTTTAACCGCCTATTTCTTGCAGCATTGTTTGTATTCTGGCAGCGCCTTCTGTGTCATTTCCCCGCTGATATAAATCTAATGCTTTCCTGAGAACTTTATTTGCTTGTGGAGTTTGCCGTTTTTGTTTGAACATAGAACCAATTAACTCATAGGTGCGGGGATTATTTTTATCTAAATTAACTGCTTGTTCATAAGCCCACAGGGCTGATTGATAATCACCTAAGCTAGTTTGAGCAACTCCTAATCCTAAATAGGCGTTGACATTATTGCGATTTAACTGGATAGCCCGACGGTAAGCTTCTTTTGCACCTTTGTTATCTCTCGTACTGCTTTTAAGATAACCCACAGCATAGTAAAAATCACTATTATTAGGATTAATGGCAATAGCTCGACGATAAGCATCTAAGGCTGAGGTAAAATTGCCTTGTTGAGTATATAAGTAGCCAATACCAGCATGAATTCTCTCATTTTTGGGATCTAATTTTGCTGCTTGTTGATAAACAGCGATCGCTCCATTATAATCTTTAGAATCTACCAGTCTCTTCCCCTCATCTATCAAGTTTTTTAACTCTGGATTATTCGCCTGTGTCACTAAGACATCAGCTTTCGCTACTACAGGTGTACTAATAAATAAACATCCTAATAATAAAGCAGTTAACAGAAGTGATGTTTTTTTGTACATAGTAAATTTTCCTAAATTCTCTTAAACCGTTTTTATTCGTACATTAAAACAAAAATATTAATCTTTGTAATCTGTATTTATTCACATTTATACAATATTAATAATTTCTTAAATCACTTGACACCTTCGGAATTATAGCAATAAATTAATCTTTTCGCCAATCGGTACTGATAAATTACACAAAATTACAGGTATAATGAAGTATGAACGGATATTTGTCCCTAAATTTGGCCATAATTACCTATTTTACCTAAATTTATGCTTTTAACTACTACTGATGTTATTCAAGGTGCTGTAATTCAATCATACTTAGGTATTGTTACAGCCGAAGTTGTCTATGGTAGCAACTTCCTGCGGGATTTTTTAGCGAGTATTCGAGATATTGTCGGTGGCCGCACTGGTAGCTATGAGCGTCTCTTTGAAGAGGGACAACGGAAAGCAATGGAAGAATTAGAACAAAGAGCGCAACGTTTAGGCGCAGATGCGGTTGTCGGTATTGCCGTTGATACAGGCACAATTAATGTTGATCAATCTGGTGTTTTATTAGTCATTACAGCCACAGGAACAGCCGTAAAAATTCGTTAATATTTCGTTAATATTTTGCTGATTTTGTAGCAATTTATGACCAAAGAAAGAGTAAACAACTCTTGCGGTTAATAATTCTTGATTTGACAATTTTTAATGTTTCATTTTTCAAGTTTTGGGAAAATTTGTGGAAATTCTCCTTGATTGAGAGTTGCAAAATACATTTCAATTTCAATATCAGAATAGCGACTGCGAATTGATGAATACGCTTGATTTAAATAATCTGTATGTACTTGCAACTCTCGTTCTGGATCTTTACTTAAATTAGGATCAATCATCATTGCATAAGCCCCACAATCTTGATGATCAATAATAATAACTTTGTTGATATGATGGAGTTTGTAGGAGATATCTAACTGATCCCAAAATGCTTCAGCATCAGATGGGTGGGGGAATCCTGTTAAAGCTAATGAAGCACCTGCTAAAGCTGTTAAATCATATTTATCTGTGAGATTTTTATTCCTTAAAAAAGACTGTTCTGCTGTTAAAAACCGAAAGTCAATACAACTGAGAACTAACGCTTTTGTTTGATGAACTTCGGCCTTAGCT
This sequence comes from Anabaena sp. AL09, assembly GCF_001672255.1. NCBI lineage: Bacteria > Bacillati > Cyanobacteriota > Cyanophyceae > Nostocales > Nostocaceae > Anabaena > Anabaena sp. AL09. Next base: position 34,642 of record NZ_LJOQ01000105.1, on the reverse strand, counting down.
GATTGCGCTGATTGCAGGACAGTAAAGGCTATTACTCCCGGAAGAAAAGATATCAGAAAATGACGACGACTAGAACAACAAAGACACTGATTGATATTTTTATTCATATTTGATTAGTCATTTAATTCCATCAATTCTTTTGATTTTAAATCAGTTGCGCCCGGTTGCAAACATCCGACAATCTGGGGAGAAATAGAACAAATAGCATCTGTGGTTGTTTCAAAACAATTTGATAAACCAATAGTTTCTAACAATCCTGAACGTTCTAGCAGTTGTTTAACTTCCGGTTGTAAACCTGTGAGAATTAAACAGCAATTATGGCGTTCTAAGTCGTGGTAAATATCCTCTAACGCTACTAACCCAGTGGTATCCATATTTGGCACAAACCGCAACCGCAGAATTAAGTATTTTACCTCTGGTTCATCTCGAATAAAGGTAGCAAATCTCTCCGCAGCCCCAAAAAATACCGGACCATCTACTCGATAAACAGCAATTTCTTTCCCTAATTCTAGCGAAGTTCCGGGGGGGAATACTTCGGTTTCGGGAATCTTCACTAAACTTAAATCACTCATGCGTTTGATGAACAAAGCGCCGGCAGCAATTAATCCTACCTCGACAGCGAGAACTAAGTCAAATAAGATTGTTACCAACCAAGTCAGAATCATCACCGCAAAGTCAGAATAGGTAGCCCGCATTAATAAACCAATGGCTTCCCATTCAATCATTCGCACACTAACTACCATCAGGATTCCCGCTAATGCCGCTAGGGGAATCTGTGCCGCTAGGGGTGCTAAAGTTAGCACAATCATGGCTAATGCAGCACCGTGAATTACTCCAGATAGTCGGGTTTTTCCACCAGAACGGACATTAACAGCAGTTCGCGCAATTGCCCCCGTGGCAGGAATACCAGCAAAAAATGGGACAATGATATTTGCTAACCCTTGACCAATTAATTCGCGATCGCTATTATGTTTCTCACTAACAGTCATCCCATCAGCCACCACCGCTGATAATAAAGATTCAATACTTCCCAATGCTGCCAAAGCCAAAGCTGGATTAATTAGTTCTCGAATTACACTAAAATCATTCCAGTGGGGAATCCCTTGGGGCATGGGTAAAGATTGGGGAATCGCGCCAATTGTGGGAATATTCAGATGGAAATAAGTAGCTATTCCCGTCGCTAACACCAACCCCACCAAAGAACTGGGTATGGTATTATTAATCTTCGGCCACAAAACTGTAGTGACAATTACCACAATTGCCAGTCCCACTGCTGACCAATTTAAAGCTTCTACATGAGTTAAACTTTGCCAAACTCCCGGCAAAAAATGTTCACTTCGGGGTAGTTTTAAACCAAAGAAATTATTTAATTGACCACAAAAAATAATAACAGCAATCCCATTAGTAAAACCTGCTGTCACTGGGTAGGGAATAAACTTCACTAGCTGTCCAAGTTTGGCCACACCCAAAGCAATTTGGATCATACCAGCCATTACTCCAGCAATCCAAACTTTCTCAATCCCGTATTTAGCAACAATTCCCACCAAAACCACGGCCATTGCCCCCGTTGGTCCGGTAATCTGGACTGGAGAACCGCCAAAAATGGCCGCCACAATTCCCGCGACAATAGCGGTATAGAGTCCCGCTTTTGGTTCGACTCCACTGGCTACAGCAAAAGCTAAAGCCAAAGGTAATGCTACTACTGCTGCTGTTAATCCTCCCGTCAAATCGCCACGCAAGCTACTAAACCAGCGTCCTAGACGGGAAAGTTTTGATTCTTGCAGGGTATCAGAGATTGCCATATTGTTATTTCAACTCTTATACAAAATTAGTTGATACACGCAGTAATAGTTATTTACTTGTTAGTAAGGTTTAATTTTGCTCTCTAAAACATCGCTGTCTACCAAACACGCGATTTCTTATGGTATTTATTACAAGATAGTTCTTCCTTATCGAAACCATCATAGCAAATTTTAAATCAATTGTCAACCCCCAATACTTTATATTGGCGTTGAACAGTGAAAAGATTACTGCAAGACACAACTTACCACTTCAAAAACGCTTCCTCAATCCCTTTCTCTCTTCTAATTTTGGCATCAATCTCAAACCAGGTAATAATTTGCTTTGTCGTCAATTCCTCAATAGAAACATCATATTCCTTGGCAATATGTTGTAAAATCCGCAAAGAGGAAATTGTCAATCTACTTAAAAACTTTTCAGGAGAAGATAACAAAGCCGCGTCAACTTGGGCTGATTCTTCTGAAGATAAAAATTGAGTTGATGATTGATTAGGGGCGATATCCATAAAAATTCAAAATTCTGTTTAATTGCCTTTCTACCATTAAATCATATTATTGTAATCCCTGAGCAATAAAGATTGACCAATAACGGGGATGTGCAAAGGAAAATTCTCCTTTTAATTTTTGGATATGATTATATTTAAGCTTAGAGGGTGTTTGAAAAGTTTTGAATGTATAAACAAACCCCTCTTGTAAACCTCTCCCCGAAGCGGGGAGAGGCTTTGAAACCCCCCTTCCCAGCCTTCGGCACGCTGCGCTAACGTAGGGAAGGGGGGCAGGGGGGTTAGGTTTTTGGAGATTATCGGTTTCATCTAATACTTTTAAAACATCCTCTTAAATATTCCTGTGCTATGCTAAAATGGCATATATTTACTTCTGTTGCTTATCAAATAAATTCTGGCTCTACCGCTCCCTTTATGATATTTTCGGTAAAATATCCCTGAAACCCCTACACCGATTGGAGATCGCTTATTAATTTAGATTAAACCCATGTACACCAATGGTTTTGGATATATTAAAAGGATGTTTGATCATAAGGGGAACGGTAGAACCTAAATTCTTAAATTATGCTATATTAAATCTAGTTGAGTTAATTTGAGGTTAATATATCAATGACACAGGAATTAATAGACCTCAGAAATAGTATTTTAGAACAGCGTTATAGTGATGCTTTAGCTATTGTGGATGATTTGGAGGGGATGAGTAAAAAAGCAATCATACAACAAATAAAGTCTTTTTTAAAGATTTTATTAATACATCTAATTAAAAATCAAATTGAACAACGGCTAACTAACTCTTGGGCAGCTTCTATCAGAAATGCAGTGGTAGGAATTCAGGATATCAACTTAAAAGAAAATAAAAAATCTTATTATATTAATGTTGATGAATGGGAAGATTTAATTTTAGAGGAAGTGATAGAGAAAGCTATAGCTGATGCTAGTGATGAGGTTTTAAATGGTGCGTACAATCAATTTCAATTAGAGGAAATGATTGATAAAATGGAGTTGATAGCAAAAGGGTATCAATTTTTAACTTTGACTTATGAACATTCAGCTAAAAGTTTACCGAAAGCTACAACGGAAGTTTTAATACAGTTACCAGGTGGGGAAAGTTGGTTTAATCGCAAGTAGTTAAATATCCCCGACTTCTTAATTTAATCAGGAAATTTGTGTTTTTAACCAACTCCGAAAATTCTTAATCATTGATACCTCACCCACTTGTAAACTAGAAGCCAAAAACTGAGGAACTTCTGTATTTAAAGGTAAATTCGCAAAGGTTGGTGAACCATTGCAAGGAATATATTTATCCTCAGATAAACTATAAATTTGCATCACAGGTTCTTCATAACGCCAAACTTCAGGAACACCTAAAGCTAAATAAATCGGTAATTTATCAATAGAAGAACTAGCATAATCAACTTCTATGACTAAATCAGGTGGGGGATCTTGAGTTAAATCTAAACTGGTTTTATTTCTCATAATTGGTTCATTTTGAATATAGAAACTAGAATCAGGTTCTACACCTCTAGCTAAATCTTCTCTTTTACAAGTTAATGAACCAGTGCTTTTGACATTGAGATTTAACTCTTCAACTAAAACAATAATTAGATTTTGTAACAAACGGTTATTGTGTTCATGGGGCATTAATGGAGTCATAATTTCTAAGATTCCCTGATTATAAGTAAACCTGTTATGGCGATCATCACCTGTTTCTAATAAAATTCGTTCAAAAGTATTCCAAGAAATATTATGGAGGATAACGCTATTGGTGTGAGTGTCGCTGTAAGTAGGTGTTAGAGTTACCATAGAAATTCACCTCGCAGTTTTAATTATTCTATTATATCACTATCATCAATTTCAATTAGAGAAAATGATTGATCAAGCGGAGTTGATAACAAAAGGTTGTCAATTTTTAACTTGATATTATTGTAATCCCTGAGCAATAAAAGCCGACCAATAACGGGGATGTGCAAAGGGAAATTCTGCTGTTGATTTTTGGATGTAATTAATTGTATTTAGTATTTTTAGGGATTTTTTATGTTGGAAATCGCACTCTAAATATTCTTTTGAATCTTCTGGGTATTGTTTTTTTTGATTTCTAGCTTGTTTACGCTGATTTTCTACTGCTTGGGATATTTCTTCTAAATCTGCTTTTCTTAGTTCCCGCAGTTTAATTTGTGCTTGTTTTAGTGCTTCTGGACGATTTTTACCTTCTTGTCTTTGTTGATAGTAAAATATAGAAAATAGCGCAGTGGCTAAATCATCAACCTGCCATAAGGAACTAATTACACTTATCGCACCAGCACATAAAAAACCAGTGGAAAGTGTGAGTAAATTATCAGTTATATCTGGGTTATCTAAATTAGTTTCGCAACAAGAAAGAAACACATCTATAAGATTAGGTAAACGCCACTCAGGAGACATCAATTGACCTAAAGTAATACTACCATCACCTAATTTTAACTGAGATTCTAAAGGATTATATAAACAAGATTCAGCATGGTGACAACTGTGAAGAATTTGCACCTGTTCAGCTAATTTTCGGTAATTTTGAACTGTAGCTTGACTACTACCTATTAACCTTTTATCTGCTGGAATATTAAACATTTTAGCAATTTGTTCATCTTCCCATCTGGAAAAAGGTAGAGGGTCATTATCTACGGTGTCTGCCACTATACCATATTGTAAATCTTGAATATCTAAATTTAGGCGTTTCTTATTTTTGTTTTGATGACAAAAATCTAAAATTTGACAACTGGGAGTATAACGAATTAAAAATCTATCTACCAAATATTCTTGATATTCTCCTGTAGGTAAAGCAGCAAAAGGTATTTGATGTAATAACAAATGAGGTTCTATAATTAATTCTTCTATGTCTTGAAGATATTGATAGATTATTTTTGATAATTGTAATCTCTCTCCAAGTTCATGGAGAAAATGTTCCATTTCGTTTTTCCATTTTTCAGGATGATGGATATAGTTTAATAACCAATTTTGTGCAATCCAGTTTTGTAATCTTTCTAAACCTTCACCCATACAGGTATGCAGATAAATTGAATTTTGGGTAATCATAAAAATATGGGTGTCAGAGTTGGTAGTGTAGAAACTGAGGATAGCGGTTTTGGGATAATCAATCAATTGCTGAATTTCTGATAAACTTAGAGGTTTAACTTGAATTTCACCTGCTAAAATGGGATCTTCTTTTCTGAGTTGTTCCCAAATTTCTTGTTTTGCAATTTCTAATGATTTGATTTTTTCATTATTGTCTGCTTTCCAAATAGCGCGGGTTTCACTACGCTTATTTTCTGATTTATGATTTTGGCGTTCTATGTCAATTTGTTGTTGTAATTCTTCGTATTTTTGTAATAAATCTTGGACTTTTGGTGGTATATTTTCACCTTGGGAGATATGAGAACTCGCCATTAATTCTACCAGACGTTGAGAACGGAAACGTTCTGAGTATTCAAAAGCTTGATCTAGTTGTCCAATATTGATGCTGGCTTCTACAATGTTTTCGTAAATGTCTATAGTTCCATGTAAAATCTGTTGACGACGAGTTTCTGATCTACTCCAAGAACGTATTTGTTCCACTGATTGCACAGCAAAATTATATCCTTCAATGGCTTCTTTCCAATATTGTGAGGCAAAACATACATCTCCAAAATTACCACCATAATCAAGGCAATCTGTAGGCAATGTCGTAGGTGTACACACTTTTAGAGATAACCGGAAACAAGCTATTGCTTGCTTAATATCTCCTTGTTCAAAATAAAACATACCTAAATTATTTTGAACTCTTGCCCAGTCTTCTGGAAAATCTTCCAGTTTATAAACTTCTAAAGCCTGACTATAGTGATAAAATGCCTGTTCTAAATAATTTGTTCCTTTTTCTTTACTCAAATCAACATAAGTATTACCCAGACTGTCTTGTATTCTAGCCCAGTCTTCTAGGTAAACTTCATCACGTTTATATATCTCTAAAGCAGAGTTATAATAACTGATAGAAGATTCTAAGTTATCTTGTTTATCCTCTTCTTTTCTATTTCTATGAATAGAACCTAAATTATTCATAGCCCTTGCCACATCTTCTTGACAATTTTCAAGAATATAAATTTCTAACGCATTTTCACAACATAATTTCGCTTTTTCTATATTTGCTTCATCAATAACAACTAAATCAGAATACGCAGTTGCTAAATTATTTTGAATATCAGCCCACCTTGGTTGAAAATCCTTACGATTATAAAATTCTGAAGCACTTTCAAAAGCTTCAATTGCTTTTTTTCTATTTATTACCCAATCATCACCTCTAATACGGTCACAGTAAGCATTACCCAAATCGTATTGTATATTAGCCCTTATTTCAGAATATGAATCTTGAATCAAACTAAGTAGTGCAACTTCATAACCAGCAATAGTAATTTCAATATATATAGCCTTTTTGACTGGGTTATTTTCTGGAATTTCTTGTATTATTTTGCTGAAATCAGCAATATTTAAAGCTCTTTCATCAGCTTTATCTGCTTCTAGCTGCGGCAGAGTTTCAGTTGCCCAATCTCTGAATATAGATAGAAAATTCTGATCTAGTTTATCTAAATTATCCTCTATTATTTTTCTTGCTACATCAGCTTTATTATCTCTAATTGTCCCTAAACTTTGGTGTAAAAAGTCTAAATAATCTCTGCGCTTTAACTTACATCGTTTTTGTTTTTTACCAAATCCATTAGCCATATTTATTGCACCTTAATTAAATAAAAATTAACCCAAAATCTCCTTCAACCTCTCCATCAAATCCTCCGCCAACGCCAACAACTCAACCTCATCAATATAACTACTATTACCAGAAGCGCGACAACTTTCAGAAACCACAACATCACCAAATAAAAAATCCTTAGCAGCAAAAATTCGATCCTCTTCTTTTAACTGACTCAAACAATATTCTAAACCACCAATAATTTCATCAAGAGACTTATCCTGTAACCGTTCCCGTACCTCCACCGCAACCACATCATCACTTTCTAAGAAAGTAGTAAGTTTCTCAATATAACCGGGTTCATCGTCATCATCCCCCCAAGTTTCCAACCAATCACCATCTATATCTTCAAAATATAAATCAGCCGCTTCTAACCCATATTTCATAATATCATCTTCTAATTGACGGGCTGATTCTAAATGCTGTAAAAACTGTTCTAGTCTTTTTTGATGTTCAGTAATTTCTTGGTTAATCATAATTACCTCCGTGAGAATTTTTGCTATACACAATCAAACTAACCAAACACTATAAATTTATTTTTTGATAAATACCATTATTCAGATTATCACTCTTATCTAGTGCTAAATTAACTATTTGATTGATAAAATCACTTTCACCAGGATTAAAACTTAAAAATAATCCTCTTGCTATTCCCCAAGAAATCAAAGTATTTTCCCAATCATCAGATTTTGCTTGTGTAAATTCTTGAGATTGGCTAGTTAGTTGAATACAAAGGGGTTGTTCTTGAATACTACTAACTATTATATCACTTGCCATAGATAAGTCTATAATATAGCGTTGTAAGGCTTGACCACCATTCCGTTTAATCACATCAGCAATCAAATTAATTAATTTTTCATCCTCCTGATTGAACTCACCAGACATTAATTTTTTTCTCCAAATATGAAATTTGGGATCATTTTTACTTAACCATCTAGGAAACAATTCACCATACCAGTATCTTTCAGAAGGTGTCATTAATTCATAAACGTCTTGTCTTTCTGCTTCAGAAGTTAAACGTTTTATATCAAGTCTAATTTCTGTATCTCGAATAAATTGTTGTAAAAACAAAAGCACAAAACGTTTAGACATCAGTGTACCAGGTCTAACATCTTTAATCCAGTTATTAATCTGATTTAACCTAATTGCTAAACTGGGATCTATGGTTGATGCTTCCTCAATTAATAATTTGAGTTGTTCCTTAATCTGTTGTGGATGCAAAATATATACCTGAAAAATAATAAAATTTTTTATTTAGTTTATATATTTTTAATGGTTTTGTAAAGTAACAATTTATTTAGTTAACCAGAGTACGTTTTAACGTACTTAAACTATTAGCCCGGAAATTGATTTCCGGGTGGGTATAGAAGCACACAAATAACCCCCACCTAACTTTTTTCCACCAAATAACCACAACGATGTTCACCATGAATCAACCAGTGAGTCCGTTCCACAGTACAATCTGGGAGAATAGCCGCAAACATCTCCAATTCATGACCACAAACGCTGGGAAAAGATTCCGCAACATCAGAAATAGCGCAGGTATGTTCCACAAAAATGAATCTTTCCGCACCACTAGCATCTGATTCCACAGCGTGAAACTCCGCCATAAAACCTTCAGCCTTTCGCAATTCTATCAAATTTGCGACCCGTTCCTGCAAAGAACCATTACCCACCCGTTCATGATATTCTTGGGCTTTACGTTCCCACTGTTTCCGTAAAATAGACTTTACTTGGTCACGTCCCACAGTTTCCGCTAAGGTATCCAAGAGAGAAACCGCAAACTCACCATAACCATCACCTAAGCGGTTAGCACTTTTTTGCAAATGTGATCTTCCCCCCCGACTCAAATGATAAACGTGCTGGGGTCTGCCCATACTCGGTTGTTCTGATACCGAATATATAACTAGCTCCTCCGTCTCTAAATCCTTTAAATGACGGCGAATCGCTTGGGGACTCACATCCAAAAAGTTAGCCAACTCGACAGCCGTTGCTTGTGATTGTTTCAATAGATACTCTAGGATATCCTGCTTAGTTGAGGTCTGCTGGGTAGTCGCCATCTTCTCTACTAGACGCTTCGCAAACGTCCCAAAATAAAAAACTTTTTTTTCTGAAAATTTAACTTAAACAACATTGTTGTTGTTAATCTATCGTACAATGAAAATAGATTAAACAACAGCCGAATTGTTTTAGTCGTTAAACCTATTCTAGCAGTCCTGTTAGGAATTGGTAACAGAAAACGGGAATTAGCTTTGTGCAACCCGTCGCCCGTCCTTTAAAGAGAACAGAAGAGAACCGATGAGCGCATCCGTCACCACCTTAGTCAACCAACCTTACAAGTACGGCTTTGTTACCGATATTGAAGCCGATACTATTCCCCGTGGGTTAAGCGAAGATGTTGTCCGCCTAATTTCCGCCAAAAAGAATGAGCCGGAATTTATGCTGGAATATCGTCTCCGAGCATATCATCAATGGCTGAAAATGACAGAACCAACTTGGTCTCATGTCCAATATCCGCCTATTAATTATCAGGATATTATTTATTATTCCGCACCGAAACAAAAGAAAGCAAAACTCAACAGTTTAGACGAAGTTGATCCAACTTTATTGGAAACCTTTGCAAAATTAGGTATTCCTTTAAATGAACAAAAGCGATTAACGAATGTTGCTGTTGATGCGATTTTTGATAGTGTTTCTGTTGCGACTACATATAAAGAAAAACTTGCCAAAGATGGCGTAATTTTCTGTTCTTTTTCCGAAGCTTTACAAGAACACCCAGAACTGATTAAAAAATATTTGGGTAGCGTTGTTCCCATTGCTGATAATTATTTCGCAGCTTTAAATGCGGCTGTGTTTAGTGATGGTTCTTTTGTTTATATTCCCAAAGGCTTAAAATGTCCAATGGAATTGTCTACATATTTCCGCATTAACACCGGCGATACAGGACAATTTGAACGGACTTTAATTGTCGCCGAAGCAGGAAGTTATGTTTCTTATTTAGAAGGTTGTACAGCACCAATGTACGACAGCAACCAATTACACGCTGCGGTTGTCGAATTGGTAGCTTTAGATAATGCGGAAATTAAATATTCTACTGTACAGAACTGGTACGCTGGTGATGTTAATGGTAAAGGCGGAATTTACAACTTTGTCACCAAGCGTGGTTTGTGTCAAGGTGTCAATTCTAAGATTTCTTGGACTCAAGTAGAAACCGGTTCTGCTATTACTTGGAAGTACCCTAGTTGCGTTTTGATTGGTGATAATTCCGTCGGTGAATTTTACTCGGTTGCATTAACAAATAATATGCAGCAAGCTGATACTGGAAGTAAGATGATTCACGTTGGGAAAAACACCCGCAGCACTATTATTTCTAAAGGAATTTCTGCTGGTAAATCTAGTAATAGTTACCGGGGTTTGGTGAAGATTAATCCCACTGCAAAAGGTGCGAGAAATTATTCTCAATGTGATTCGATGTTAATTGGAGATAATGCTCAAGCTAATACTTTTCCTTATATTCAAGTTCAGAATAATACGGGAAAGGTGGAACATGAAGCTTCTACTTCTAAAATTGGTGAAGATCAATTGTTCTTTTTTGCTCAACGGGGTATTTCTTCGGAAGATGCTATTTCGATGATGATTAGCGGTTTCTGTAAGGATGTTTTTAATCAGTTACCTATGGAGTTTGCTGTTGAGGCTGATAAGTTGTTGAGTCTGAAGTTGGAAGGTAGTGTGGGTTAAGAGAAACGAACCACGAAGACACGAAGAGCGCGAAGAAAGAAAGAAGAAGAAGGAAGAGAGAGAAAAGATGATTATTGAGAATAGTGATTTGATTTTGTCGGTTAAGGATTTGACGGCTGATGTTGATGGAACTCCGATTTTAAAGGGGTTGAATTTGCAGGTTCGCGCTGGGGAAGTTCACGCGATTATGGGTCCGAATGGTTCTGGGAAGAGTACGTTTTCTAAGGTTTTGGCGGGACATCCAGCTTATACTGTTACTGGTGGTGAGGTGGTTTTCCAAAACCAAAATCTTTTGGAAATGGAAGCAGCAGAAAGGGCTAGGGGTGGTGTGTTTTTAGCTTTTCAATATCCTCTGGAAATTCCTGGTGTGAGTAATTTAGATTTTTTACGAGTTGCTTATAATTCTCGCCAGAAATCTAGAGGTTTGGAGGAGGTTGATGCTTTCGATTTTGATGATTTGGTTGAGGAAAAGTTGGATATTGTGAAGATGAATTCTTCTTTTCTTAATCGCAGTGTGAATGAGGGTTTTTCTGGTGGGGAAAAGAAGCGGAATGAAATTCTGCAAATGGCGATTTTAGAACCAAAGTTGGCGATTTTAGATGAAACTGATTCTGGTTTGGATATTGATGCTTTGAAAATTGTTGCTAATGGAGTTAATCAGTTAACCAATGCTGAAAATGCCACAATTATGATTACTCACTATCAGCGTCTTCTTGATTATATTGTTCCTGATTTTGTTCATGTTATGGCGCAAGGACAAATTATCAGAAGTGGTGGTAAAGAGTTAGCACTTGAGTTGGAATCTCGCGGTTATGATTGGGTTCTCGAAGAAGCTTTGGGAGTGGGTGTGTAATGTCTATTCCAGTTTCTCTTACTTCTATTCCTAATTCTCTATTAGATAGAGATCCTTTTTTAACTGGTTTGTTAAATCAGGTAACTGTATCGGAAAAGGATGATTGCTTAAAACAACTTCGTGACGGTGCTGCTAAATGGGTTCGTCATTCTGTTATTCCCAATACCCGCGAGGAAGAATGGCGGTTTACTGATTTATCATCTTTGAAACAGGTAGATTTTAAGTTAGGGATGTTTCAGGAAACATCTTTAGAATCTGATATTTTACCTGAAGTTTCTCAGCAGTTAGTGTTTGTTAATGGTGTGTATTCACCTGATTTATCTAATACTGAAAATTTACCTGCTGGGTTAATTGTTGGTAATTTGGATGTTTTATCCAGTGAGATTGTAGGGGAATATTTAGCTCAAGCGGAAGGTGCGAAGGAAGTTTTTACGGCTTTAAATACTGCGGCTTTAAATGATGTCGCTGTTGTATGGGTTGGTAAAAATGTGGTGGTGGAAAAACCAATTCATCTATTATTTATTTCTGTTTCTGGTGAGTCTGCGACTATTTCCCAACCTCGCGTTTTAGTAGTAGCTGAAAGTAACTCTCAAGTAACTTTAATTGAAGAGTATATTGCATCTTCACAAAATGAGGGTGTTTACTTCACTAATAGTGTGACGGAAATTTGGGTAAATGAAAATGCTCAGGTGAGTCATAATAGAATTGCGCGAGAAGGTGCTGCGGCTTTTCATGTTGGGAAAACTGCTGTTACTCAGGCGCGATATAGTCGTTATAGTTGTAATGCTGTGACGGTTGGGGGTAAAATCTCTCGTCACAATTTGGAGATTTTGCAAACTGGTGAACAAACGGAAACGACGCTGAATGGTTTGACTGTGATTGCTAATAATCAATTGGCTGATACTCACAGTGCTTTGTCTTTAAATCATCCCCATGGTGTGAGTAAACAGTTACATAAGTGCATTATAGGCGATCGCGCTCATGGTGTCTTCAATGGTAAAATATTTGTTCCCAAACTGGCGCAATTAACTAACGCATCTCAATTAAATCGCAATTTGCTATTATCATCTAAGTCCAGAATTGACACCAAACCGCAATTAGAAATCACTGCTGATAATGTTAAATGCGCTCACGGTGCTACTGTCAGTCAGTTGGAAGATGATCAAATATTCTACCTGCAAAGTCGCGGCATTGATGAAAATAATGCTCGCAAATTATTAGTTAATGGTTTCGCAATGGAAGTTATTAACTTTATTCCTGTTGCTTCTTTGCGTGAGAGTTTGTTGAGAACTGTTACCAGTCTCATGAATAAATAAATGCCTTGCACTAAAGTACAAGTCTAATAGCTAAAGTTCGTTAAAACGAACTAAATTTCTGAATAATTAATAGTCGGTTAAAACCGACTTCTGCTATTAGCCAGGGAATTCATTCCTTGGCGGTTTAAAATTCTCCTGAACTCTTTATTAAAAATGGTCATCACTTCTACCAAATCTCTCGCTGATAAAGTTCGTTCTGACTTCCCTATTTTACATCAGGAAGTCCACGGTAAACCCCTGGTTTATCTCGATAATGCGGCTACTTCTCAAAAGCCTTTATTCGTATTAAATGCTTGGCGTGATTATTACGAACAATATAATTCTAATGTCCATCGTGGCGCACATTTTCTCAGCGGAAAAGCTACTGATGCTTATGAGGGTGCGCGTGATAAAATCGCTAAATTTATTAATGCTAAATCACGCCAAGAAATTGTGTACACCCGCAACGCAACTGAGGCTATTAACCTAGTCGCTTACAGTTGGGGAATGAACAATTTACAGCGAGGAGATGAAATTATTCTTTCGGTCATGGAACACCATAGTAATATCGTTCCTTGGCAATTTGTCGCTCAAAAAACGGGTGCAATATTGAAGTTTGTCGAATTAACACCAGAAGAAACTTTTGATTTAGGACAGTTTAAAAAACTGATTTCTGAAAAAACAAAACTGGTGTCTATCGTGCATATTTCTAATACTTTGGGTTGCATAAATCCAGCTAAAGAAATAGCCGAAATTGCTCATAAATACGGTGCGAAATTCTTACTTGATGCTTGTCAAAGTGTCCCCCATACTCCTATTGATGTTCAAGAACTTGACTGTGATTGGTTGGTAGCTTCTGGACATAAGATGTGCGCTCCCACTGGCATTGGCTTTTTGTATGGTAAGTTGGAATTACTGGAAGCAATGCCGCCATTTTTCGGTGGTGGTGAGATGATTGCAGAGGTATTTTTAGACCATTCCACCTATGCAGAATTACCCCATAAATTTGAAGCTGGTACTCCGGCTATTGGGGAAGCGATCGCCCTTGGTGCAGCCATAGATTATCTTACTAATATCGGTATGGATAAAATCCATGCTTATGAAGCGGAATTAACGGCTTATTTATTCGCGCAATTAGCACAAATACCCCAAATTAGAATCCACGGACCAAAACCCAATGCTGAAGGGGAAGGGAGAGCCGCATTAGCAGCTTTTACGGCAGAAGGTGTTCACGCTAATGATTTAGCAACTTTGTTAGATCAAGAAGGTGTGGCAATTCGTTCTGGACATCATTGTACTCAACCATTACACCGTCATCTAGGTTTAGCAGGAACTGCACGGGCAAGTTTATCTTTTTACAATACCCGTGAGGAAATTGATGTTTTCATCAAAGCTTTGAAGGAGACTTTGGACTTTTTTGCTGGTGTGTTTGCTGAGTAAATGTAGGGTGGGAAGGCTTAATTATTTGATTTAAGCGGGTAGGGGTTTAGCAATGCTAAACCCCTACAAATCTAGGTTTTTCGTGATTTTACAAAAGTCCATGTCTGTCGCTTGCCAAATTATTTGACCACTTGACAAATTAATGTCCACAAAAATATTAACGCCTAAAACCTTGCTATGTAAGGGTTTTGTTATTTTAGCCTATATTGAGCCTCTTCAACATCAATTGACAAAATAAGTGTCCGAGTTTAAAAACTTGACAAATTAGTTGTCCTATATTAAAAATCATGCTTTTTCCAACCTTGACTTTACTTGACAAATTAATTGTCCTCCGATAGAGTATAATTCAACTATGTTTTTAATAAACATATATGCTAGAAACACAAAATGATAAACCCAATGACGATGAAGTAGAAGATAGCGAGATCCAGTTTAATCTCAGAAGAAGACTTGCGTATTTGTTTGATGAAACAAACTCGACGCTCGATTTACAGGGGTGGATATCTGCAATTTGAAAATCTTACCTATCGGGGTGAAAACTTGGCTGGTTACGCTGGGGAAAGCGTAGTGTTGCGATTAATTGCAAGTCTTGTATCTATACTGATGATGTATCAGTAGGGGCTGGGGCAATTATTTTTAATAGTAAATGGTGACATCTAAAGTTCACCGGATATAACTTTCCTGAAGGAACTACTCGCTGGTGATCCGAGGTTTTGTGATCACGAGTTGGAAAATCTGGATGATCATTTAATGTGCATGGTACTTTAGTCTCAATATTGGTAAAAGCTTTGTTAGGATCACCGGAAAAAATATAACCGAGCATTCCTCCTTCATAAGAAAAGGGTGCATACTTGCAAGTTATAAAATTTTCATTTATCTCTTTTACATATTCACCTACTGCGCCATCTGTTTTTAAAACTTTAGCTTCTAAAGGCCATATAATCCTTCTATTCTTTCTAAGAATAAATGCAATGTCATACTCTTTTGGTTGTGCTGGTGCAACTTGACGAGTCTCCCTTTCATAAGAACCATGTTGAACATAATATGGCTCATCCCCTGTCATAACGCTGCGAATTTCTGGCTCAAGCAGTTGAGTGATATCTCTTTCAATATCATCTTCAGCTTGACTACAATCAATTTCTGAGAATACCTCGTTTACTAATAAATCATATCCTTTCCACACAAAAGTAAGTATATTGATTGATGCTGTTTCACACCAATCCTTAGAAATCGCCATGAATTCATCTGTCTCTGGCCATCTTAATTCCGAAATTGTCTGCCGTCTTCTAATCAAAATTTAACTCCTGTACTACTAATATTTTGCGTTTAAATTTAGTTAATTAATCTCAGATATATATCTAAGTCATAATATCTGCGGCTACTTCGTCAGCATCTCTTAAAGCCATAGAGCGAGTCCAATAACGAATTTTGTCAGGTTTGATTAAATAAATAGTAGGAATTTTTACTCCATTCAATTCTACAGAATCATAAATCCTGGCAACACGCTGATAAAAGATGCCACCGTCTTCTATACTTCCTCTTTCTAGATACAACTTATTTAAATTTTCTAAGCGTTCCATTAAATCAGGGGAGTCAATAGGTTTAATATGAACACCTTCAGAATCAGGCTTATTAAGATAAATAGCCACTAAGCGAATAGGAAGAAGAGTGTTAGTTTGTTCCTGAAATATGGTGGCACAAACTTGTTTATCTTGTCCAAATCCTGCTTTAAGAACTCGCAAGAAATACTCACAATATGCCGTAAGTTCAGGTTCAGTATTATTCTGAGATTGACTATTATCTATACGGTGAGTTCTTTTGCGTCCTGGAGAAGCACCATCTCCTTTAAAGTCTGGCAGGGTGTAATTGAATAGATCATTAATTAGCACCCATTCACTATCTTTGAATTCAAAAGCTTGTCGTATGCGCTCATCTATATCATCAATTGTTTTTATATTATGTAATTCTCCTACTGATAATTCAGGTATTGGCACATCCAGTAAATCGCTTGGTTTTATTTCAGGAATATATGATGCAAAACGACCATTAGAAAGTAGTAGATAGTAGACAGCTAACTTACTGTTGTATACTAGACAAGCAGAATTTAATTGTAAAATATACTCTTCGTCAATATGTATGCTCACATAACTTTCAGAGCAGATAATTCCTTGATTTGTACTCTCAGGATCAATTATTACTGAACGAAATCTGCCGCTACTTTTCTGCCAACTTTGTTTTACAATCATTTGTGGAAGTTGGAATGCAGATAGGCTACTTAAACCAGTACCAGAGTGAATGTATGGATCATTATTTATAGGAAGTATTTGAGCATTGAGGTAGAGAAAACTGCTATCAAGTGGTTTAGACGATTTCAGAATTCGTTTATTCACTAGACTATTTTCTACTTTTCTTCTATCACCTTTTGTTACTCCTTGGCGTGTTTTAGCAATGCCACGGGATTTAAGTTTTTCAATACTTAATTCTTGATTCAATCTTCTTACCAAGGATAGATCACGTTTACCACCCCACATTAAAGCTGTCCAAACTAATGGGTTTGCGATCGCTTCTTGTGGGTAAATTGTATTAACATAATCTGGCTCAATTACTATATGATAGTCATCCTCATTTGTCATAACGGGCTTGGGACAAATGTATGTCAAAGGCTCACCATCAGGAGGTATTATGGACATTGTAATGATACAAGCAGGAGAAATAGCATCTTTGAAAAGTCCAAAACGTAATGCAGACAAATTAACTATCTCTTCAATTTTGAACTCTGAAAAAAGCCTAGCTCGAAATTCTTGAGCAGTGCCAACCTGATTAAAAATCAAAGCCATTGCAGGTTGCATCATTGCTACTTGTCCACCAGATTTAGTTAAAGTAGCAGCTTTTGGCAGAAAAAGTGGACCGATATTACCGTAAGTTATTGTCCAAACATCTCCAGCCCAAGATTTTGCTGCTGGAGTAACAGTATTTCTACCCCAAGGTGCATTACCAACGACTAAATCATATTTACCAGCATCTTGAACAGAACGAAAACCTTCTTTATCTTCTTCAAAAAAATCAGCAGCAATTAGTTGACGTTCACGTAATCTAGGAAAGCGAAACTCATTCTCCCAATAATATTGAGGTTCAACTTTATCAAGCATGGTTAAATAAAGACTAAAAGATGCTACTCTTACTGCTTGTGCATCTACGTCAACACCAAATAAATTATTTTCTAATAAATATTTTAAATCACTTGGCTGAATTGTTTTCGGATGAGCTTGTTCCCATCTATGAATTAAACGCTGAAATGCTTTAACCAGAAAAATTCCTGAACCACAAGCAGGATCAAGAATCTTGATATCCCATTCTTGACTATCCCAAGGTAAAACACCATCTAGTACAAAGTCAACTATATGTTCTGGTGTGTAATGAACTCCTGTGCCAGATTCTTTACTAACAAACTCCTCATATATACTGCTAATAAACTCTAAAGGTATAACGTCAAAATGGTAGTATGGCCATAGACTTAATTGTCCAGTTTCAATGTCTACATGACCACTGACAAAATCAGCAAGTATATTTAGATGAGGTTGTTTAACTTTTTGTTCTTCTGTTTGCCATTCAGCTTCACGTTCTTCTTCTGTAGCACCTTTACCTGGGAACAAATCACCATTGAACTTGCCGTTGAGCCAACGGAAAAACTGATAAGTATCTATATGATTTCTTAATATGTCAGCTAAACGAGAGTATCTAGCCGATAATAATTTCTCAGTTATATATAAATAATCCAGTAAAGTTGTATTTAAGCCCGGATTACCTTCAGAATCTTGACGGTCAAAAAGGAATTGAATGAAAATAATTCTTGCTAGTAAATCATGAATTGTATCATCATCAAGTTTATTTTTTTGAAGTCTTTTCCGAACACTTTTCAGATTTTTCAATAGCATCTGGTCAGCAGCTTGACTACGTTGAAATCGCTGGCTATGTTCTTGAAAAAATTGACCTGATACTAAATCAGCCCAGTGTAACCGCAAAGTTTCAGCAGCTTGACCTGAAAGAGATACCTGATTAAATGACTCAATTTCCCGTTTAGAAACATCAACTACAGGATTGATAATATCATCTTTGTTTGGAGGTTCTTCATAGCACGTCCAAATTCTTAAGCGATTAGGTTCTGTTGTAATTAGTGATGGTGTACGAGAAAAACTCCAAGCAAGTTGATAAGTTTTCTTTAATGTTTCCTCTGATACTTCTCCTGGAAAATCGCACACTAAGGCAATAGGTGTTTCTGTTGAGTCACCTTGAGAATTTCCAGCCAGCACGCCTATTTGCACACCATGACCATCTGAAAGTTTGCTGATAGTTCTACCTAATTTTTCTTTAGCAATTTGTGCATAAACACTTGGACCAGCACCAGATGGCTCCAAAATTTCTTTTGGAGTTGGCCAGTGAAGCTTTTCATGTGCTAGTTCAAGTAGTCCAGACTGTGACATTCCGTTTTTTATGCTGCATTAAAGTATAGTTTCACATTTCAACCATCACATTGTCATGATATTGATTGATATTCTTCAAGAGTACAGGAGTATTATCCACTGCTGCAATAATAATATTTAAATATAGTTCATAAAATTTTATTTAGAGCGATAGCGAAGCGCTCCGTAGGAATCGCACTTTCATTAAAAGCAAGCGATTGGCAGAGAAAAACACCCCACTGATTAACGAACTACTGAGTCAAATTGGTAAACACCCAGAATTTGAAACATGGCGACAAAAAGGTAAACACCCCACAGGTATAGTCAAAGAACTGTGTGAACCCTTGAAAATAGATCCGCGCTTCATCGGGCAACCTGCAAGGTTTTACACCAGTGCCACAGCATCAGTAAACTATATTTATAAATCCTGGTTTGCCTTAATGAAGCGGTTTCAGTCCCAACTAGACGGCAAACTGCGCTGGTTAGAAATGCTCAATAGTGATACTGAATTAGTAGAAGCCAGTGGAGTCTCCTTGGATATACTTCAGACTAAATCTGCCGAAATTTTGGCTCAATTTGCTCCCCAAAATCCTGCTAAAACTCAGCCATAGTTTAGGTATACAAAAAAGACGCTTAGTAGCGCCTGTTCTGTATGTCTAATAAATTCTATAATTTCTAGAAACTAATTTGAGAAATCAATTCATTGTTTTGGCGTAGCAAAAATCTTTGTTCTTACTAAATGAGGAAGAGGTTCATTAATTTTCTTCATTGTCTCCGTAGTTCGCCGAAATTGTTCCTGGTGTATCTTCTCTGTCGCTTTCTGAATTTCCACCGTTGTGGCTGTTTGTGTCATCGCTAGAATTTTTCTCATTTTCTCCACCTTCACTGTTGTTAAACGTTGGGTCAATCCATTCAACTATCCTATCAGCAGGTAAAGGCCATCGCGTCAAGGGCAAGAGCAGTTTTTCCAAAGACTGTTCGGTTTCTGTCAGTTCTCTAACCTCTGTAAATAAGTCCTTTGCTTCTTCATAGTCTATTACAAAACTGTGTGAATGATATCCGGAGGTTAATGTAGCGATAGTCTTATGTGTTTGAGGATTTGAGTTTCTGATACTTAATCTTTGACCGTAATCACGGGCTACTTGCAAGTCTCTGTGGGTCTCACCAAGGCGCAGAGGATCAATCTGTGCCGTAATAGGCGCAAGTAAACCTACAGCCATAGAGCTTGCTATATCTGCTGCTGTTTTGATAGTAATTATCCCATCACTACCTTCAAGAATTTTAGCAAAGCAGTATTCATAAACTATATATGCCTGAATACCAATAACGTGCAAGGATTGATGTATATCTAGTCCAGATGAACGCGCAAACTCGTCACTTTTGTAAATTTGAACATCCAATGGGCCAAATTCGCCAAAGTCTGACATTACTATTTCGTCAGCACCTAAAGCCATTAGTGTTCCTGCGCTTTTGCAAAAGCCAAATACGTACAGTATTACCTTTTCATATTTTCTTTGCAGGAAGCGCATTATTCTAAAAGCAGCATCTGCATTTCCTCCAGGTGTTGTTAGTATTAAGGCGGCATTTTCTTGTTTTTCAGGGATTTTGCGGGCTTCTTCTATTAAGCTATCTGCTGTTTGATTTGATATTTCTGCGTTAAATAGGAAAAAGTCCGCTTCTAATTTTGCAGATAATACACCAACTATTTTTTTAATTTGTTCGATATCTACGGTCAAGCTGCACCACACCTGTATATTAGTTTTTGCAATGGATTAATACCTTCTCCATGTTGGAGAAAATTAACCTTCTTCTAGTTTATAAGATTTACAACTACTTTGTGAAAATTATTACTCAACAGACAACGACAACAAAAACACCTGTTATCCCACGAACGCCATATCGCTCAAAGGATGTCAGCACCAAATCAATTTGGCGATTCAGAGTTAGGAGAGTATATAGATAGATTACTAGCAAAAGAAATTATTGCAGTTGCCCAAACATATAAAGCTGGCAGTATTGTTATCCCAAAATTGGGAGATATGCGAGAGCAAATTCAGAGTGAAATTCAATCTAAAGCAGAACAAAAATCAGATATAATAGAAGTTCAAAAAAAATATGCCAAACAATACCGAGTTAGTGTCCATCAATGGAGCTACGGTAGATTAATAGCCAATGTTCAAAGTCAGGCAAATAAAGCAGGAATCGCTATAGAGGAGGGAAAACAACCAATTCGAGCGAGTCCACAGGAGAAAGCCAAAGAATTAGCGATAAATGCCTATCAATCCCGAAAAGCCTGATTGACAAAATACCGAACCTTGATAATAGAATAGGAAATAACAATAGCGCCGCAGTTCATGTTTTTTATAAACCTCTGTCCTGTGACAGCGTTAGTGCAAAGATACAAAAAATATTTAGGTGGGTTGAAAGATCGGAAGGTCGTCGGTTTAATTTGGACGGAGCTTATAATAGTAAACAAACTATTGACCGTGAGGGACAATAATTTGGCAATGCGGACACCAATTTGTCAACGCGGTCAAATAATTTGGCAGGTGACATTCGTTTTGAGTCTAATAATAAAGGCCAGCAGTTGGATTTGAACCTACGACCTTCCGATTACAAGTCGGATGCACTACCACTGTGCTATGCTGGCGATTTTGGTAAGAACGTTTTTGATTGCCTCACCGATTCCATATTATAACATGAGGACATGATTTGTCTAGGGGGTAAGCAAAATATTTTTCTGATTGCCAAAAATCGGCAAAACTAGCCGCTAGGTTGTAGATTGATGCAAAAATATTTGGTACAGTGCAATTGGAGTATTCCTGGTGACACGGTTATACAAAGGCGCAGAAACATTTGTTCTTTATAGATAATCAAGCATGGCAGCATTGATAGGCAGAGATTTATTAAGTCTAGCGGATCTGAGTTCTGGGGAACTGCAAGAACTTCTGGAATTGGCTACTCAACTAAAGTCGGAAAAACTCAAGTTGCATTGTAATAAAGTTTTGGGTTTGTTGTTCTCCAAAGCTTCAACACGCACTAGAGTGAGTTTTACAGTCGCAATGTATCAACTGGGGGGACAGGTAATTGATCTTCATCCTCATGTCACTCAGGTAAGTCGAGGAGAACCTATCCAGGATACTGCTAGGGTGTTAGATCGTTATTTGGATGTTTTAGCCATTCGCACCTTTGCTCAACAGGAGTTGGAAACTTTTGCGAAGTATGCGAAAATTCCTGTAATTAATGCCCTCACAGATTTAGAACACCCTTGTCAAATATTGGCTGATTTACTCACCATTCAAGAAAAATTTGGAACTTTGGCAGGTTTAACTTTAACCTATGTCGGTGATGGTAATAATGTCGCTAATTCCCTGATGTTGGGTTGTGCTTTGGTGGGAATGAATATCAGAATAGCTTTTCCGTCAGGATATTCCCCAGATGCGGAAATTGTGGAAAAATCTCGAGAAATAGCCAATAAAAAAACTGAAGTTCTCTTAACCCATGATCCCGAAGCAGCAGCTAAAGGTGCATCTGTACTTTACACTGATGTTTGGGCAAGTATGGGACAAGAAACACAGGCAAATAACCGGTTCCCTGTTTTTCAACCTTATCAAATTTCTGAACAATTATTAAGTCTTGCAGATCCAGAAGCAATTGTTTTACACTGCTTACCAGCCCACCGTGGTGAAGAAATTACTGAAGAAGTAATTGAAGGTTCACAATCACGGGTTTGGGACCAGGCAGAAAATCGTCTCCACGCTCAAAAAGCTTTACTTGCAAGTATTCTTGGGGCAAAATAACGGTATTGGGGATTGGGCATTGGGCATTGGGCATTATTCAGTTGTTATTTTTTCCCTGTTACCTATTACCTATTAACATGAATATTTAATTAAAGCTTGTTAAGGGAAGATTTTTGTAGTACCAATGTTCTATGGGCATTTATTATTTACTTCCCGAAAAAAATATGGAACGTCTCACAGATCCTCAAAAAGAACTATACGAATGGTTGGTTGAATATATCAGGTTGAATCAACATTCTCCCTCGATTCGCCAAATGATGGAAGGGATGAATTTGAAATCTCCAGCACCCATTCAAAGTCGGTTGGAACATTTACGCAATAAGGGTTACATTGGTTGGAATTTAGGTAGGGCCAGAACTTTGCGGATACTTCATCCTGTTAAACAAGGTGTACCAATTTTAGGAACTATTGCCGCAGGTGGTTTGATTGAACCGTTCACAGATGCCGTCGAACATTTGGATTTGGCTAATTTATCATTACCACCTCAAAGCTATGCTTTAAGAGTCGCTGGGGATAGTATGATTGAAGATTTGATTGCAGATGGTGATGTGGTATTTTTGCGTCCTGTTGCTGAACCTAACCAGTTAAAAAATGGGACTATCGTGGCTGCGAGAGTGGAAGGACACGGTACAACTTTAAAACGTTTTTACCGCCATGATGATCTTGTTACTCTCAAACCTGCAAATCCTAATTACAATCCCATAGAAGTATCGGCTATGCAAGTAGAAGTGCAAGGTTCTTTGGTGGGTATTTGGCGTAATTATAACTAAAGGATGTCGGTTGTCAGTTGTCAGTTGTCGGTTGTTAGTAGGGGCGAAGCATTTGGAAGATAAATTATCGATCATTGCCAAAAATAGTTCTCCAAATGCTTCGCCCGTACAGTTGTCGGTTGTCAGTTGTCGGTTGTTAGTTGCAAATAAAAAACAAGTAACTACTGATTCTTACCAATTACTAATTTATGTACCTAACGCGAAATGCAGTACCGAAATTGCCTACTTTTAAACTCAAGTTACCTTATGCGGGGGAGAAAAAGGGCAGCTATCAAGTTAAGCAACCATTACCGGGATTTCCGAAAATGCCTTTATCTCTGCAATTGCGGGGATATCAACGTCAAGCTGTGACTAGCTGGTTTGCTAATCATGGTCGGGGGACATTAAAAATGGCTACTGGTAGTGGTAAAACTATTACTGCATTAGCGATCGCTTGTGAATTGTACCAGCAAATTGGTTTACAAGTCTTGTTGGTGGTGTGTCCCTATCGTCATCTTGTTACCCAGTGGGGCAGAGAATGTGAGAAATTTAACTTACAGCCGATTTTAGCCTTTGATAATTTACGCAGTTGGCAAAGTCAACTTTCTACACAAATCTATAATCTGTGTTCTGGTTCTCAAGATTTCGTGACGATAATTACCACTAACTCGACTTTAATTGGTGATGGTTTTCAGACACAACTTAAATATTTTCCGCCGAAAACGTTGATTATTGGTGATGAAGCTCATAATTTAGGCGCACCGAAACTAGAGGAAAGTTTACCCCGAAATGTGGGTTTACGTCTAGCTTTATCAGCCACACCGGAAAGATATTTTGATGATGATGGTACAGAATCTTTATTAGATTATTTTGGTCATATTCTCCAACCTGAATTTAGTTTACAGGATGCGATTTCTCAAGGTGCATTAGTTCATTACATCTATAATCCGGTATTGGTAGAATTGACAGAAACGGAGAGTATCGCTTATTTAAAATTAACCAAAAAAATTGGGCGTTCTCTTCTTTATCGAGATCGAGATATGGGGGAAATGGGGGATTTTGAAAACAACGAAGATATCAAATCATTGTTAATGCAAAGGGCGCGGTTAGTTGGCACTGCGGAAAATAAATTAACAGCCTTACAAGAGTTAATGGCAACTCGTCGAGGAACTACCCATACACTGTTTTATTGCAGTGATGGTTCTCAAGAAATTGGACAGCGTTATTCTTTGCGTCAACTCAAAGCAGTTGCTCAAATTTTGGGAGGAGAATTAGGTTATAAAGTCAGTACCTACACAGCAAATACTTCTTTGGAAGAAAGAGAAATTTTACGTCGTCAATTTGAAAGTGGAGAATTACAGGGTTTAGTCGCAATTCGGTGTTTAGATGAAGGTGTGGATATTCCCGCTATTCAAACCGCAGTAATTTTGTCAAGTTCGGGAAATCCCCGGCAATTTATCCAACGTCGGGGACGGGTTTTGCGTCCTCACCCTGGTAAAGAACGAGCCACGATTTTTGATATGATTGTTTTACCGCCAGATTTGGATAGGGAAACTATTGAAGTAGAACGGAATTTATTAAAGAAGGAATTACGGCGGTTTGTGGAATTTGCTGATTTAGCTGATAATGCTGGGGAAGCAAGAATGAAGTTATTAGCATTGCAAAAAAGATATGGGTTATTGGATATTTAACAAAGTTAAAAAACTCCCCAAAAAAAAACCTCAACAATTCGCAATATTTAGTGGAAGCTTGAGGTAAGTGAGGTTAAAATTACAAGCAATGTCTAAATCTGAAGTAGAACTATGAAGACGGCTGAAAAACTGGCTGCTGGTTGGTTACTCACACTCGGATTCATGTTTTTGGCGATATCAGTATCAGAAATAATAGATAAATCGGCGCAGTCAGGAGTAACGGTATATCCTGTGGAGGGGGAACAGGTATTTTCACCTCCCAATGCGGCTCAAGAGAGTAAAGATACGATTGTGGGAGGGATAATTTTTGGTGTTCCTAGTGCGATATTGGGGAGTTGGTTAGCATTAGGATTGTATAAACAAAGTCAACAAGAGAAAAAAGCCTTAAAGCAGCAAAACAGCGAACAATTGCAAGCGCAGTTTTATCAAATGTTACTAGAAAATCAAGGACGAGTAACTTTGTTAAGTTTTGCTATGCAGTCTCAATTACCAGCAGCGGAAGCTAAACAATATTTAGATAAGAAAGCTAAAGAATTCAATGCGAATTTTCAAGTAACCGAAGAAGGGGCTGTATCATATCATTTTGATGTTTAATAGGTGAGATGACACAATTTTTCTTAACTATAGCCGCCATTTTTGGCGGTTTGTCTGTTGCTGGTGGTGCTTTTGGCGCTCATGCTTTGCGGGAAAAAATTAGCGAGCGCTCTTTAGAAATATTTGACACTGGCGCTCGTTATCAAATGTACCACGCTCTGGCACTTTTGTTAGTCGCCATGCTCATCAGTCGTTTAGACAGTCCACCGACGACGCTTTTAGTCAGTGGTTGGTTATTTATTATTGGTGTGGTGATTTTTTCCGGTAGCTTATATGCTCTCAGTTTAACAGGTATCAAGTCTTTAGGGGCAGTTGCACCATTGGGAGGATTGGCATTAATGCTGGGTTGGGCTGCTTTAGCTGTAGCTGGTGCAACCATCAAGTTTTAATCAGTAGCAAATGGGAAAATGAGTCTAAATTATCACTTAAAATTCCCCGTTTCCTCTTGCCTGTTACCTTTTCTCTCTTATCTATTGAAAAATAGTATCATCGGTTGGTGACATCAAGTAGGTAGAATATTACCACAGTCTTATGAAATAGGTGTAGCCAGCACGTGAAGATATTTATATATCACACTCCCGAATTGACCCCAAATGATACAGTTCCAGAATGTGCGATCGCCGTTGATGTTCTGCGAGCAACTAGTACAATGGCCACAGTATTAGCCGCTGGAGGTGAAGCTGTACAGGTTTTCAGCGATTTAGATCAACTGATGACAGTGAGTGAACAATGGCCTTCAGACAAGCGACTTAGGGCTGGAGAAAGGGGTGGTGCTAAAGTAGCTGGTTTTGAGTTGGGTAACTCACCCTTAGATTGCACAGCCGAATTAGTTGCGGGAAAAAGGTTATTTATTAGTACCACCAATGGGACAAGGGCTTTACAGCGGATACAAAACGCCCCCATTGTTCTCGCAGCAGCTTTGATTAATCGGGCAGCAGTAGTTAAATTTCTGTTAGAAAAGCAACCGGAAACAGTCTGGATTGTTGGTTCTGGCTGGGAAGGAAGTTATTCTTTAGAGGATACAGTATGTGCGGGGGCGATCGCTCATAGTATTTGGCAACAAACTAATTGTTCCCTAGAAGAAATTAGTGGTAATGATGAGGTGGTTAGTGCGATCGCTCTTTATTCCCAATGGCAAAATGACCTATTAGGATTATTACACAAAGCTAGTCATGGTCAACGATTATTACGCTTAGAATGTTTAGAAGACCTGAAATATTGTTCCCAAACTGATACTTTAGATATTTTACCGATTCAAACAGAACTAGGAGTATTAAAAAGTTACACCAAATAACCAAAAAATTCTTTTTGGATAAGGAGTCAGGAGTCAGGAGAAAGGAGAAAGAAGAAAGAAAGAAGACAGAAGACAGAAGAAAGAAAGAAAGAAAGAAAGAAAGAAAATTTCTTCACCTCTCTCTTCTCTGTTAGATCAAACATAATAATCTGGAATATTTCATCCTGTTAATCCTTAAATCCTGGACATCCTGATTCAGACAATTAATCCTTAAATCCTGGACATCCTGATTCAGACAATTAATATTACTGAATACTCGACAAAGGTACACCTAACCACCCGGCAAAATTCTCCATTTCTGTGAAAGAAGGATTTTCGACAACTTTAAGTTGATACTTACTAGGAATTGATGCAGCTAGAGTCACAGAATAAGTCCGCAATTCATCTTGATGAAAAACAGTAACTTGAATAGAATCATTTTCCTGGTAATCCTTCAAGCGTTCATTTAATTGATTTCCCACCCTAATCCTATCAATCGCTAACAATTCATCCCCAGCATCAATTCCCGCAAATTGTGCCGGTGAACCCGCTTCCACAAACTTAATTATCTCCCGTCCATTTTCAGTATTTATCCTCACACCCAAATAAGGTTCTTCATTCTTTTCCTCAACTAATTGCAAACCAAAAGGTTGTAAATATTGATTAAAAGGTAAATCTTCCAAACCATGAAGATAGCGTTTAAAGAAATCTCCTAAATCCATACCCGCTACAGACTCAATCACACCCTCTAATTGTTCAGGAGTATAACCAACTTCATCCTTGCCAAACTTCTCCCACATTTGCCGCATCACATCATCTAAAGAAAGCTGATTCCCGTGATGAACGCGAATTAATAAATCTAATAAAAGTGACACCATTTCCCCTTTGATATAATAGGAGATTTGAGAATTACCACTATTAGCATCTGGACGATAAAGTTTAATCCAAGCATCAAAACTTGACTCCGACAAAGGTTGAACTTTTCGTCCTGGAGTCATCAAATATCTGGTAATTTCCTTACTCAAATAGTTTAAATATGCCTTGGTATTATAAATACCTGCCCGTAAAGGAATGATTAAATCATAATAACTGGTTGTTCCCTCGCAAAACCACAAAGATGGTGTATAATTTTCCTGATCATAATCAAACACTTCTAACCCCAAAGGACGAATTCTTTTAACATTCCATAAATGAAAGAATTCATGGGCTACCAATTGCAAAAATGGCTCATATTTATCCACAGTCCGAAATCCAAACTTTTGATAAATTAAAGAACAAGAATTTTTATGTTCTAAACCACCAAAACCCTGCTGAAGCAAATGCAGAAAAAATACATATCTGTCATAAGGTAAACCACCAAACATTTGTGATTCTACCTCAATAATTTTTTGGCAATCAGCAATCATTTGTTCTGGTTGAAAATTTCCTTTTCCCCAAACTGCTAATTCATGGGGTTTACCCAAAACTTCAAAATTATATAATTGATGACAACCAACTTCAAAAGGACTATCAACTAAAGTATCAAAATCTGCCGCTAAAAAAGTATTTACTGTTTCTGCGAATGTTGGTAAACTAGTAGTTACTTGCCATTGAGGGTTAGCAGGAATTACCCTTATCTGCATGGGAAAATTTTCCCAACCAGGGATTCTAAAAAACAAAGCTGCCCCATTAAAGTAACCGTGAGTAGCATCTAAATGATTTGTTCTTACTGTTAATTCATTAGCAAATACACGGTAATGAATAGTTACTTCTGAAGTATTGCCTTTTTCTACTTGCCAATGATTTTTACTAACTTTATGCCAAGATAAGGGTTGATTATTCGCAAAAGCTGCAAAATCCTGTAAATGTCTGCCATATTCCCGCACCAAATATGAACCAGGAGTCCACACTGGCATTTTTAAATCGAGAACTGCTGACGGATAGTTAACAATGTGTAAAGTCACCTCAAATAAATGGGTTTCTGGTTGAGACATTCCCACCAAGTAATGAATTTGTGGAGAGAGTTCTAAAATCATTTTGTGTGTTGAGTTTTGATTTACTTATCCATAATCAACAGTCTATCGTTAATCGTCAAGTATAGGCATATAAAATTAATAATATGATGTGTTTATGGTGATTTCATGTAAACCAAGATTATTGACTGATTTGTAAACCTACAATACTCTTAGAGTGGAGTCTTTGCTGATTGTATCTAATCACAAAAGGATATTTTTTGTATAAGTTGTTAAAACAGTACCATCTTTTATGCAAGATTTGGGAAAAAACAAGCCAAGGAGTTATTAATTATGACAGTACCTTATGACGAACTGGTTTTTCAATCACCATATTTAGCTGTAGTGAAAGCAAAACAACTGCTAGAGGAGGGGAAAATGAAAGAAGTTGATGATATTTTAGAGAGTTTAGCCGAGTCTATGGGGCGATCAGAAAAAAGAGCAGTAATTAATCGCCTAACTCGATTGATACTGCATATAATTAAGTGGAAATGTCAACCGGAAAAACGTAGCGCTAGTTGGGTAATTTCTATTCGTTCAGCTAGGGCAGAAATTACTGCCAGTCAAGAAGAAATGCCAAGTCTCAATCGAGATTTTTTGGAATCAATTTGGAACAAGTGTTTTCTGGCTGCAAAACAGGATGCTAGAGATGAAATGGGTAAAAAACCAGATATTATTGCTTTAAGTTGGGATGAGGTTTTTAACGAAACTTATACACTTTGGGAGGATTAGAAAATTTCTATTTGGGAAAAAATCAGGTTATTTATCTTGATTTTTGGCTGTTCCCTCTTTCCCAATCATTACACTTCATTGCGAAATTAGGCAGTTAAGTAAAAAAAATGATAACTTCTGATCTAGTCTAGTAAAGCAATTACACCAAATTTATCAAGGAGAACCCAGTGGCAATGGAATCAAATGTACTAACGGGCGCAACTGTAGACAACCAAGATATAAGTGAATACGTTGCTCATCTACAAATGCACATGGCACTACAAGCTCGAAATCTGGTTCCCAACTTGGTTCCCAACTGCAAACAAGCAATTTCAGATAGTCGTCAACAATTACTTCATCAAACCCAAGCCGACTTTGAAAAATTCGCTTCTCGCCAAGGTCTATAGATTTAAAAGTATTTTGAGTAGAATTATCCTAGAATAGAAGCAGGTATTGTGGTTTTCACCTCAAAGGTATACTCACGGTTTCTGCTTTTTATATTTTTTTTTACGTGGTCACTTAAAAAAATCACTCTTTGGGAGCAAGACCTAAGAGAAAAAAAGCCGTTAAAATGATTGCAGCATCACATCACCAATCCTATTTTTTAAAGGTTAAATGGCGGCTTGAATCAAAATGACTTCACTACTCCCTCGAAACCTCAGCGTTGTTATCCGACCAGTCCAACATAGGGATTTGGACGGAATTGATTGCTTAACTCAAGAATCATTGTCCCATCTTTCTCCCCAAGAAGCTGGTGCGGCCATGCGGCAAATGCAATGGCTACGACGCTGGTATGGGTTACTCAAATTCTTAAGTTGGTTTCCCAACCCATTACAGTATCGCTTCTGGGGCTATGTTGCCGAACAGGGACGGATACTACTGGGAATGATTCAAGTATCACCATTTAACCGAACCCGCAGCACTTGGCGAATTAATCGGGTGATGTTAGCAGGGACTGGCGACAGAATGGGAGTAGGTTCACAACTACTGCGCCATTGCTTTGAATCAATTTTAGAAGCGCGAACATGGATACTAGAAGTTAATATCAATGACGTTGATGCTTTAGCACTGTATCGCCACAATGGATTTCAACGGTTAGCAGAAATGACATACTGGGAAATTAGTCCCCAGTTATTAGCGGAATTAATTCAAACTGAACCAGATTTACCCAACCTCTTACCGGTGAGTAATGCTGATGCTCCGTTGCTATATCAACTGGATACAGCATCAATGCCACCTTTGGTAAGGCAAGTATTTGATCGACACACCCACGACTTTAAAACGACTTTGTTTGGGGCTATTATTGATGCTCTCAAGCAGTGGATGACAAAAACTGAAGTTGTGAGTGGTTATGTCTTTGAACCCCAGCGGAAAGCAGCCATTGGTTATTTTCAGGTGCAACTTGATCGCACAGGTGAAAATCCTCATGTAGCAACTCTTACAGTTCATCCGGCTTATACTTGGTTGTATCCTGAATTATTGTCTCAATTAGCCCGCATTGCTCAAGATTTTCCTCAACAAGGATTACAATTAGCTTCTTCAGACTATCAACCAGAAAGAGAAGAATATTTAGAGCGGATTGGGGCTAAACGCAAAGAACATACCCTGATCATGTCTCGCTCAGTTTGGCATAAACTGCGAGAATCGAAATTTGTCTCCTTAGAGGGGATTCAGTGGCAAGAAATGTTACAAGGACTACAACCAACCCGGAAACCTATCCCTGGGGGGATGTCATGGATGCCGCAAACTCAGCAAGTGCATCCAGAAAGGGCTATACCAATGCAGTCAGAAATTGTGGCTTCTACTCATCAAAATTCTAACATGGATATACCCTGTCCATCAGATTCAGCCGCAGATGAATCCCAGGAGCAACAATAGCGTGATCTCTCAACAGCAATCAAAATCATTTATTTCCGCTTTGGGTGTGGATGTTGGTAGTAAACGCATCGGTTTAGCTGGATGTGATGGGACTGGGTTAATTGCTACGGGTATAACCACAATTGAGCGCAAGTCTTTTGTTGAAGATGTAGAGAAAATTCAGCAAATAGTCAATGAGCGACAGGTACAAATTCTCGTTGTTGGTTTACCTTATTCAATGGACGGTACTATCGGGTTTCAAGCCCGTCATGTCCAGAAATTTGCCGCTAGATTGGCGGATGCGCTGAAACTTCCTTTAGAATATATGGATGAACGATTAACTTCTTATCAAGCAGAACAACTGATAATAGCTGAGAATCGTTCCCCATCAAGGAATAAGGGTTTAATTGATCGTAAGGCTGCTGCATTGATTTTACAACAATGGCTAGATGCTAGGCGCAGTTCAGTGACGAGATCGGTAACATTTACTGGTGAGTGATCCCTTTTAACATGGTATTCTAAAAACTATTACTTCTATCTCTCAATTTATGGTTGACATCGGCTGTCATTTAGCGGTTCAATGATTTCCATATATAAGAGTATTGTTACAGTTACATAATTCAGCTATGTATTCATCTCCACTTCCTGAAGACAATGATCACGATTCCGAAAGTTCTCTGATTTTAACAGATGAGCTAAAACGGACACTAGAATGTTACATTGAGCATACGCTTGATGTAGAGGGGGAAAAATATGTTCTCCTTCTGCCTATAGATGCACCAATAGAAATTTTTGCTTGGCAAGTTGATGGCGACGAAGAAGAAGCCGTCTTGGTGGAAGATGATGAGATCATTGACGAAATTTTCGGCACTGCTCAAGCGGTTCTTTCTGAGCAAAACTTGATTCTCAAGAATACTGCTTATGCCTTAACTGTAGCAGGTGAGTTGCCTCCTGAAGATGAATCAAAATTCTTTACTTTAGAACTTGAAGATGAAGAAAACGGTTTAGAACCAGAGCAATTAATGGAAATTGCCACTTTTTATCATGATGAACAGGAGTATGCAATTTATACTCCCCTTGATCCCCTGCTCTTTTTTGCGAGAATGACTAAAACGGGTGAACCAGAATTACTTTCCCCCGAAGAGTTTCGTAAATTTCAACCCCTCTTAGAAGAACATCTGTTTAATGAGCTTGATTAATTGGTAATTGGTAATTGGTAATTGGTGATTGGTAATTTAATTAATTACTGTTGCCTTTTACCTTTTGCCTTATTCAAAAATCTAAATTTAATTAGAGTTTGCTTAATAAATCTAAACTTCAAATTTTTCTTTCTGACTCCTGACTCCTGAATGGGCGTAGTCCCTGCGCCCCTACCTCCTAGCCTTCACAAAAAATTATGACTCGCAACCATCTATTAGAGCCTAACTTGATTTTATCAGGTTCAGTATTAACGCTGACACCAGGTGTCATCCAACAATATGGGCTGAAAGGGCTAGTATTAGATGTGGATGAAACTTTAGTACCCATGACAACGAGTTCTACTTTCCCAGAATTGCAAGCATGGGTGGCAGAAATTCGGATTTGTACAGCACTATGGTTAGTTAGTAATAATTTAAGTGAAGCGCGAATTGGTGGTATTGCCCGTTCTCTAAATTTACCTTATTACTTGGGTGCGGCCAAACCCTCCCGGCGGAAAATTCGGGCGGCGTTGCAAGAAATGAATTTACCTGCACATCAAGTAGGTATGGTAGGCGATCGCTTGTTTACTGATGTTTTAGCCGGTAATCGCTTGGGAATGTTTACAATTTTAGTCGAACCAATCATCCATCCCGATTTTACAGCCCTCCGTTCCCATCCTATCCGCAATATTGAAGTTTGGATATCTGAGATATTAGGCGCATCTATTACAATTAAAAATTAAAAATTGTCAGCGAAAATTAAAAAATCTCGGCACGTCTGAGGATATTTCTGAAGCCAGAAAAAGATATTATCGCTTGATCAAAAATCCCCGACTTCTATTAATCTCAAAAGTCTATCATTTTAATTTCAAAATAACGTAGTATACTGGGGTTAATCGTATTTAACCGGAAGATGAAATACTTAACCCCAGAACAAGTTTATAAACAATGTAGTAAGTCTAGAATATGAAACGTATTGTAAAGAATCAGTTAACCGTTACGAGAATCGCTATTTTAGGGACTGAAAAACTAAATACTTGGAAATCTGACGAACTTGATTTGATTGCTTTACGTTTAGGACAACTACGCTCTGATTTATGGAACGAATTTGGCTCTTTAAAAGCTTGGGGTGTTTCTAAATTTGAGATTGATAAACAATTACGTAAATCTAAGGATAAGTATCAATTACCTGCTAAGTTATGGGATTCAACCCTCTACGATGTAATTGATGATATCCACTTGGTTCAGGCTGCTTGTGTCGAAAAGG
>NZ_LJOQ01000105.1:0-635 GCF_001672255.1 Anabaena sp. AL09 | reverse complement strand
CCCCAAACTTTGCACATTGATGAGAAAGTTTTGGTATCGAGGTCACACAAAAGTTTGTAACCAAATTATTCTTAGGGCTTTTGATACTAAAATAGACGATAAAGGTGTGGTTTGGTTGCGTTTCGGAGGGTTAACTCCATGTAAAACCCTCAAGTTACCAACGACTTTACCGACAGAAGTAAAATGTCAGTTAAGGCTAATCAAGCGTAATTGCAGATGGGAAATACATTACACGACTGACATCCAAAAAGCTGAAAAAAAGACTCAAGGTAAAATAATTGGATGTGACCGAGGCTACACAGAAGTGTATGCCACATCTTCTAACGATGGTGCTAGATTTTTGGGTAATAATTTCGGTAAAATCCAAACAGAAGAAACTGATTATAGAACAGCGAAACAAGTTAGACGTAACAAAATCAGGTCAGTTTTTCATAAATCTATCGCTAAAGGAAACAGTGCCAAAGCTGATAGAATTAAACGGAATAACCTTGGTAAAATCAAGTGGAATAATCGGGAAACATCCTTTAAAGGTAGGATTCAAACAATCGTTTTTACAGCCACCCATGACTTGATGTTAAATGCAATCAAGGTAGCTTTTGAAGATTTGACGGAAGCAATAAAAAGCAAAAAGCCCA